>JBFMDV010000025.1 GCA_040753875.1 Candidatus Zixiibacteriota bacterium
TTTTCGTGGCTCCAGTGGCAGCGACGTATCCTCGTGCGTTGGGAATACTACACCGCTAATTTCCTGGGCTTTGTACAACTCGCCTGTACCCTCATCCTGCTAAAGCAATTTTGAGACAGGTTCTAGTTCATCTCCCCGATTAACCTCAGCCCCTCAAGCGTCAAAGTAGGCTCCGTGCGTTGAATAAACCGGGAATACTTGTGAATGCTGCCCGCCAAACCACCGGTCGCAACAACCATCGGTTGTTTCATCCCCCCCTCCTTGATAATCTGATCTGTAAGAAAATCAACCTGTCCGACGGTGCCATAGAATAAGCCGGATTTCAATGCCCCCGCGGTCGAACGACCGATCACCGAGTCCGGCGGTTCAATGCGAACCTCGAACAGTCGTGCCGCCCGGCGGGCCAGCTCCGACATAGCGGTCTCCGGTCCGGGTAACAGCACGCCGCCGAGATACTCCCCTTTTTCATTCACGACATCGAAATTGGTAGCCGTACCAAAATCGATTACAATCACCGGCCCACCGAACTTTGTGAACGCCGCCGCGCCATTGGCGATCCGATCCGCCCCGAGTTGGTCCGGTTGCTCAATGGTGATGGTGATCGGCAGCTTTATGTGCGCCGAGACCATCACCGGCACACACCCAAAGTACTTCTTGGACGTTGTTTCAAACGTGGGCGTCAGCGGCGGCACCACCGAGGCGATTACAACCTTCTCGATCTCTTCGTTCTGGACCTTCATCCGCTCCAGCAGTCCCGTAATGAAGAAGCCGGCCTCGTCGGCGGTCATCGTTCGGTTCGATGCCACACGGAAGTGGTCCTTCAGGGTCTCGCCTTTGAAAACCCCAACCACAGTATTGGTATTGCCGATATCGATGGCGAGCAACATGGCCGGAATATAGGGTTCGCGATGATTGGGTCAATCAAGAATAGTGAGAGTGGCCGTCGTCAATGCATGGCCGGACCGCCGGACTGCTGCTGATACCAGGCAATCCGCTGGTTGATCTTCTCGGCCGACGTATAGGCATCCCAAATCCCGTAGATGAACAGGATCGGGGTTGTGATGAAACCGATCAAAACTAACATAAGCAGGACGGAAAACCCGTAGGCGATCATGAAGACGATCCCCTTCGCGATCTGGCCGTTATAGATCTGTCCCAGTCCCATCCAGAAGAACGACAGGACGGCCGCCAGACCTGGATTCTTGTAGAAAACAGGCGGAGGCATGGTCTGCATAGCTCAACTCCTCCTAACGTGGTCCAATGCCGCTTCGCATCGAATAATATCACATACGATAAATTCGGACCAAAGTTTTTTCGGCCGGAGTCCATATATTGGGCGTGTGACTCGCACACCACCGACGTATCACCTGAGGCCGGGATTCGACGCCCGACTCGAATCCTTCCTGGATCAGTTCCTGAAAGAGGGGATGGCATATTTTTCTGAAGAATTTGGCGCCATCGACGGTTTCCTGGCTCACGCCCTCGCTGATCGAAGCGAGCGGGACGATCATGAGCTACGCCGCACTCCCAAAGAAAACTATCTTCACGCGCTCTTGACGGTCGCCATGCTCAACCGGCAGAACCGCCAGGCGTTTAACCGCAGCAAGGAGACGCTCATAGTCATGCCCGATTGCCTGTCGCTGCACAATCCGAGTTGCCTGAAAACGGATGAGAAATGGGGAGACCAGTGTCAAAGCTGCACGCCGACCTGCCGGGCGTACCAGGTACAGGAGTTGGCCGACCAGTATGGTGCCACCTGCCTGTTCTCCAAGCGAAAGCTGGCCGAGCAGATCGGGCATTTCGCGGGACGGTCAGAGAACCTCGGTGTGATCGGCATTGCCTGTATCCTCATGCTGGCGGAAGGGATGCGTACGGCCGCCGACGCCGGTCTGCCGGTGCGGGGCGTACTCCTTGATTTCTGCGGATGCGAACACTGGAACGACGAACCATTTGCCTCCGAGTTTGACATAAGTATGCTGGCAGGTATTCTGAAGGAGAAGTATGAACACTGAGATTCGCCGGCTAAGTATTGCCGACTATGACGACGTCATCAAGCTGTGGTCGCTGGCCGGCTTGCCCCATCGCCCGCGCGGTCGCGACAGCCGCCAGAAATTCAGCGAGGAGCTTCAGCTTCCAGTAGTCGGGCTGTTTGGGCTGTTTCACAACAGTGAGCTTCTTGCTGTCGGGCTGGCCAATTACGACGGCCGCAGGGGGTGGGTCAATCGAGTGGCGGTACACCCTGACTATCGCGGTAAAAGACTGGCAGGTGAAATAATTCGGGAATGCGAGCAGTTTCTCAGGAGTCGTGGCGCCGTGGTCATCTGCGCCCTGATCGAAGAGCACAATCTGCCGTCGATGGCGGCATTCTCCAAGGCCGGCTACATCTGTCACAATGATATCAAGTATTTCTCCAAGCGGGAATCACCGGACGCGTGAGGGCTTTGTCAGCAAAGGAAAACGCCGGCGGCAAATCCCTGCCACCGGCGTTTATCATCGGTCAATTGAACTGACCGGACCCCGATTATCGAGCACCGACCGGCTGACGCGGGCGGGTGGGATGAGAGAACGAGCCGGAGCGACGCGGCGGCGTGCTGAACGCCAACACGAGGGTCGCGATCAGGTTCGCAAACGGGATAATCATCAGAAAACCCCAAAATCCCGCCTGGCCGCAGTTTTTCGCAATATCGATCCAGAGGATGCAGAGCACCACGATATTGACGATCGGAATCAGGCAGAGCACGAACCACCACAGTGGGCGCCCTGCGGCCTTGATCATCAAGAAGAAGTTCAGTATCGGTACGAACGCCCACCAGGCACTCTCTTCCTGACCGGCGTTTTTGGCTATCCGATAGAACAGCCAGCTAAACAGCAGGTATAACCCCACCAGCAGCAGCCAGAACGCTGCTCCAATCGCGGCGAACATGCCTGCGCCGCCCGGTTCGACAACCATTTCCTCAACCATCATTTCCTCCTTGGCTATAGTCAGTTGATCTCTGCTTGCGCAACAATCACCGATCGGGGCGGATACAATGGTTATCGGCCAAATCGTGGAGCTACTTGAGAGACTTCGGGCGGCCCACAAACCTGCAAATAAACTTGCTCCGGCCGCCGTTCTGCGGTATGATGACCTCGGCCAAGGAACGGCCTTCCAAAGGAGGTGAGCGATGAATTATCCGTTTTGGGACGTTGGGATCGGGTACGGCTGGCTGATGGCAGTCGTGGCGGTTCTCCATGTCTTTGTTTCCCACTTTGCCATCGGCGGGGGGTTGTATCTTGTCGTGACTGAGCATCTGGCCCGCAGGACGAACGACGGACTTCGGCTTGAGTTCTTGCAGCGGCTGAGCAAGTTCTTTGTCCTGGTCACGCTGGTCTTCGGCGGACTGAGTGGGGTGGGAATCTGGTTCGTTATCGGACTGTTGAATCCGGCTGCCACGGAGGTGCTTATCCACAACTTCGTGTGGGGCTGGGCGACTGAATGGACATTTTTCGTAGTAGAGATCACCTCCGCGTTGCTGTACTACTATGGCTGGAAGCGGATATCGGCCAGAAGCCATCTCATCCTCGGCTGGATCTACTTTGTTGCCGCCTGGTTGTCATTGTTCATTATCAACGGGATCGTCACATTTATGCTGACACCCGGCTCCTGGCTTCAGACCGGCAATTTCTGGGATGGATTCTTCAACCCCACTTTCTGGCCCTCATTGGCGTTCCGAACGGGGGTGTGCATCATGCTGGCAGGATTGTACGCGTTGTTGGTCGCCTCACGTTTCCCTAAATCTGACTCCCTCACGAGGCTCGTTCGCTATAACGCCGGATGGGGCCTGGCAGGACTAATCCTCATGGTGCCCACTTTCTACTGGTATTGGAAGTCGATTCCAGGCGCGATAACCGTCTCTGCGCTTGAGCGGATGCCAACCCCTATTCAGGCGGTTACCGCATCATACTGGTACGCGGGAGGCGTGGCGGTACTGTTAATCCTGTTCGGTTTCCTCTTGGCGAAGAGATACACGACCGTAATTGCTCTGGTCACGATGCTGTTTGGACTCTTGTGGTTCGGCGAATACGAGTGGTTTCGCGAATCGATACGCAAGCCGTTTGTCATCACGGATTTCATGTACGGCAACGGAGTTGAAGTCGCCTATGCCCGCGTCTACCAGGAGGAGGGATATCTCAACCAGATGGTGTACCGTACCGGCGACAAAGGCGCCGATCTCTTTCGGCGGTTATGCCGAAGTTGCCACACCCTTTCGGGATACAAGCCCCTGAAGCCGGTATTCGACGGCACTGATGAGCCGTTTATTGCCGATATGGTGAAGGGCACGCAGCTGATGCGAGGTCATATGCCGCCGTTTCTCGGGAAACCGTGGGAAGCTGATACCCTTGCTGCGTATCTTGCGGCGCGGACCGATCGACGCCCCGTGAGCCAGGTTTTCGGCCTCAGCGGCGTAGAGCTGGGAAAGACAGTATTCGACCAGCGGTGTGCGCCCTGTCACTGGGCGGGAGGGGTTTCGGACAAAACAGAGTCTCTGGCGGGTCTTAGCGACCAGGAATACGACGATATACTGACTAACGCTGCTGAGCTCGGAGATGGTATGCCGGCGTTCACGGCGAGCGAAGAAGAACGTGCGGCACTGATAGCATACTTCAAGACACTACAGAAAGGGGCGGCCCATGTCACTCCCTGAATATAATTTTCTGTCCGCACCGCTCTGGCTCATTACCAGTTTGCATATCCTGACACTGAGCCTGCATTTCGCGGCCATGAATTTCCTGGTCGGCGGTATCATCATCATTCTGTGGGGCAGGTTTAGGAATCGATGGGACGATCCCACCGTCCAGATGTTTGTCCAACTGTTCCCCACCGCCGTAGCAGCCACGGTTACGCTCGGCGTCGCACCGCTGTTGTTCCTCCAACTGGTCTATCATCGCCAGGCCTACTCCGCTTCCATAGTAAGCGGCTGGTTCTGGCTGATGGTCATACCGGCCATGATAATCGGTTACTACTTCGTGTACGGCGCGGCCTTCTCAAAAAAGAGCTCCGGCACCGGTCGGGCTGTCGAGCTGACTATCGCCCTGGCGATGTTTTTGTACGTCTCGATAGTATACAGTTCCGTCTTCTCCATGGCGGAACGACCTGATGAAATCAAACGCCTGTACGCCCTGGACCAGTCCGGCCTGACGTTCAATCCCGAAGTCGGTGATTTTTTGCTGCGCTGGCTCCACATGATCTTCGGCGCCATTACTGTCGGCGGGTTTTTCGTGGGGCTTTTGGGGCGGAGCAACGAACAGGCATTCCGAGTCGGCAAGGGGTTTTTCCTGTGGGGGATGATATTCGCCTCGGTTGCCGGTCTGGCGTACTTGCTCTCGCTCGATGAATACCTTCGCGGGTTCATGCGCTCCCCCGCGATCTGGAGCCTGACCATCGGCATACTCCTGTTCTCCGGCTCGATTCATTTCTTTATGAAGCGCCGGTTCCTCCCGTCATCGATCATGCTGTTTGTGTCGCTTGTGACCATGGTGATCAACAGACACTATGTGCGCCTTCTGAAACTGGGCGGCCAGTTCGAGCCGTCATCACTGGCTGTCTCGCCGCAGTGGTCGGTATTCGCCATGTTTCTGATCTGTTTTCTCGTCGCAGTGGGGGCTGTCTGGTATATGCTGCGGCTTTATTTTCGCGAGAGACCGGTAGCATAGGTCGCGTCTCGAACATACGCTGGGAATACCCCCGGACAGAGCCAACGACTCTACCGGGGGCTTGCATTTCGTGCTGCCGACCGGATAAAAAAACTTGACTACATAGGTCCACAACTTATCTTAAGGTCAAAGTAACATCCTCCCGTTACATTCCATCCCAAACGGACGGTCGGTCGTGAAACAGCCGACCGTCTGTATTTACACCCGGCAAAAAGAAGGGGTCAGCGCCTCTCTGCGGCGCCGACCCCGAAAGAATTCAACGTGCTGTAATTACAGTATCGCGTCGAACCGCGGCTTGAACTGCTCGTAGGACTGAGCACCGATCACGCGCCCTATCTCGTTACCGTTCTTGTCAAGAAATATGGTCGTGGGGATTCCGCCGGTAACATTGAACTGCGACAACACATCGTAGTCGGCCATCAGCATCACCCAGTCCATGCCGGCCTCCTGCGTAAACACCTTGACGGTCATCGGCTGGTCCTTGACGGCCAGGCCGATGATCTCCACCCCCTTCGTGCGATATTCGTCATACAGCTTCACCAGGTCCGGGATCTCGCGACGGCACGGCGGGCACCAGGTTCCCCAAAAGTTGAGCACCACCGGCTGCCGTCCGACCCATTCGCTGGAGTTGCGAAGTTTGCCGTTCAGATCATACGCTTTGAATTGGTTCTGCCCCGCTGCCATCGCCGGCTGCGCCTGGAGATCGGCACCCGGCGTACTGCCAGTTTTCTGGTTATCGGTCTTGCAGGAGGCAAGCAATACTGCCGAGGCGGCAATTGACAAAATCGAAATTTGTCTGATTCGATGACCAATCTGCTTCGTCACGTTCGTGTTCATCACTTCTTGTCCGTGCCCTTCTGGTCGGCTGCTCCCGATGACTGCCTGGCTTCCAGCGTGTCGCAGTCGATCGTACGAGCGAAGGTCAGCTCTTTCATCAGTGCGTCTTTGACGCGATAGCCGATCAAACGATTGTACGCTTTCCCATCCGGGCAGAGAAAGAAGAAAGTGGGAAAGCCGGTCACGCCGAAAGCGCTGGTGGCCAGATTCCGCTCGGAGATCTTGTACCCCTCGATCATGAACTCCTTGTCGGAGTCGCCCCAGACTTTGACCGGCACGAAGTTCTCGTTCACCATCTTGACCACTTCCGGCTGGTTGAACGTCTCTTTCTCCATCTTCTTGCACCAGCCGCACCAGGAGGCGGTGATATCCACAAAGATATGCTTGCCTTCGTTTTTGGCTCTGGCAAGCCCCTCGTCGAACGGGATCCACTTGATCTCCGCGCCCTTGGCGGAGTCGGGTGGTTTGGCGGAGGTCTGTGCGCCTGCAGGCGCAGAACCGGTCGGTTTCTCAGCGGTCTCGGCCAATACGACCGGGACTGCGAAACAGACAAGCGCCATGACAAGCACGAGCGGTTTGATCAATCGCATACACTATTCCTGTAGAAAAAGTTACTCTTTCAATCCTCTGCTTACACTGCCGCAACTCGTCAGAAGCCGTTGCGTGTGGTTACCTTCCTGAGATGCGCCGCCGAATCACCCAAAAGCTCTTTGAGAGCGTTGAGCAGAGTGAAATCAGCGCTGACCGCGTATTTCCGAGAACGAATATACACTTCTGACCCGTTGTGACGAGCCGCCAGTAGGACCGGCGCCTCGCCCGGGTGCTCCTTTAACACGGCCAGCACCCTGTCCATCTGTGTCTCGGTACAATCCGCATCGACCTTTATAACGAGTTGGCAACTGAATCGTTCCGAGAGGCTTTCGAGCGGCATGACCTCTGAGGTGATCACCTTCGCGGCTTCTCCCTCTCGCGTTGAGACGCGTCCAGAAACCAGCACGATACTGTCTACTTCTATGTGCGCCTTGTTCTTATCGAAACAGTCGGAGAAACAGATCAGCTCGGCGCCGCCGGAAAAATCTTCAAGCCCCACGAAGGCCATGAGATTCCCTTTTTTGTCTACCATCTTCTTGACCGTCGTAATGATGCCGCCGACCGTCACTTCGCGACCGTCGTTTGCCTGTTTGAGGTCGGCCAGGCTGGAGGTGGAAAAGCAGACCAGTTCATCGCGGAATTTGTCCAGGGGGTGGCCGGATATGTAGAAACCCAGCATGGCTTTCTCTTCGGCCAGTTTTTTGGCGGTCGGCCAGTCTGGGACGTTTGGGAGTGCCGGCGCGACCCGTTGCACGCCACCGGATCCGGCGAACAGGTCATGAGAGTTGGCGGTTTCGGCCACGCGGTGACCGTAGTTCAGCATCGGCTCAACCGCTTCGAATTTCTGTGCCCGGTTGCCTTCCAGCGAATCACAAGCGCCGGCGGCGATCAGCGCCTCAAGTGTGCGTCGATTCAGGTGACGGGCGGGGACGCGGCTCGCAAGCTCCGCAAGGCTCTTGAAAACGCCCCTTTGTTGTCGAGCTTCCACCACCGAACGAGCAGCACCTTCCCCGACATTCTTGACCGCCAGAAGGCCGAACCGGATCCTGCCTGCCACCACACTGAAGTCGGTCTGAGATTCGTTGACATCGGGTGGCTCCACTTTGATCCCGAGCCGTCGAGCTTCTTCGAGCAGCGTATAGATGCGGTCGGTGTCGCTGATTTCCGAAGTCATGAGGGCTGCCATGAACTCGTGCGGGTAGTAGCACTTCAGCCAGGCGGTCTGATACGCTATCAGCGCATAGCAGGTCGCGTGGGCCTTGTTGAACCCGTAGCGGGCAAAGGTCTCGATCTGATGAAATATCTCTTCAGATACCTTGCGGTCTATCTTGTGCTTGTCGGTCCCCTCGAGGAACTCCTTTTTCTGTGCCGCCATCAGCGCCGCGTCTTTCTTCCCCATCGCCTTGCGCAGGAGGTCCGCTTTGCCAAGCGAATACCCCGCGAGCTGGTTGGCGATCTGCAATACCTGCTCTTGGAACACGATGACGCCATAAGTCTCGCCGAGAATCCGTTCCAGTGTCGGATGCAGGAAGTGAATATCCTTGGCGCCGTGCTTGCAGTTGATATAGATATCGATCATGGTGGAGCCGTCAGCCTGCTTGGCATCGAGCGGTCCCGGTCGATACAGCGCGTTCATGGCAGTAATATCGGCAAACGTCTCCGGACGGAGCTTCCGCAGGTAATCGCGCATGCCGCTCGATTCAAACTGAAAGATGCCGATCGTGTCTCCTCGGGCGAATAGCTGGTACACCTTGGGGTCATCAAGACTGAGGTTGTCGATATCGATGACGGCATCAGCGTGGTTCTCGGCGATCATCCGAAGGGCGTCATCGACAACGGTGAGCGTCCGCAAGCCGAGGAAGTCCATTTTCAAGAGGCCGATCTCCTCGACCATCTTCATGTCGTACTGTGTCGTGATTTCGTCCTCGGTACTCTTGAACAGCGGCACCCAGTTGGTCAGGGCTGAGGGCGCGATCACCACACCTGCGGCGTGTGTCGACGAGTGCCTCGCCAACCCCTCGAGCGTCCTGGAATAATCGATCAATCGACGGACACGAGCATCCTTTTCCACCAGATCCGCCAGTTCAGGCGTGGTCTTGAGTGCATTCTCGAGTGTCATATCCACCGCCGCCGGGATCATCTTGGCGATCTTGTCAACTTCGGCGTAGGCGATTCCCAGCACGCGCCCGACATCGCGCACGACGATGCGCGACTTGAGCGTCCCGAACGTGATGATCTGGGAGACATTGTCCGAACCGTACCGGTCGATAACGTACTGGATGATCTTGTCACGACCGCGGTCGGCGAAATCGATATCGATATCCGGCATCGAAATACGCTCCGGGTTGAGGAAGCGCTCAAACAGGAGTTTGAAACGGATCGGGTCCACATCGGTGATCTTCAGCACATATGAGACGAGTGACCCGGCAGCCGAGCCTCGCCCCGGACCAACACGTATCTTCTGCTTGCGCGCGTAGTCGCAGAAATCCTTCACGATAAGGAAATATCCGGCATACCCCATCTGCTTAATGACGCCGAGCTCGTACTCCATTCGCTTGCGAATCTCTTCGGTGATCTTCGGGTACCGTTCCCGTAGACCCGCTTCGGTCTCATGCCGAAGGTATGCATCGGCGTCGACATACTGCTGCGGGATCGGGAATACGGGCAGCTTCAGTTTGCCGGTTTCTATCTCGAGATTGCAGGCTTCGGCAATCCGGACAGTATTGGCCATCGCTTCCTTGAAATCACCGAACCGCTGTTCCATCTCCTCGGCCGTCTTGAAATAAATCTGATCGGTGTTATAGCGCATCCGATCGTGATCCTCGACCGTCTTGTTGGTCTGGATACACAGGAGAGCGTCGTGCGCCTCCCAGTCTTTCTGCCGGAGGTAGTGGCAGTCGTTGGTAACCACCAACGGGATGCCGGTTTCACGGGAAACGGCATCGACTTTCGGGATCACCTGTTGTTCCAGTTCCAGATCGTGATTCTGAATCTCGAGGAAGAAGTTCCCCTCGCCGAAAATCTGCTGATATTCTCGCGCAGTCGCCACTGCCTGGTCCGTCTCACCCCGAAGCAGATACCAATTCACCTCTCCCTGCAGACAGGCCGATGTGGCTATTAGCCCTTGCGAGTGCTGTTTGAGTATTTCTTTATCGATGCGCGGACGGTAGTAGAACCCCTCAAGATATGCCGTCGAGGCAAGCTTAATCAGGTTGTGATAACCGGTCAGGTCCTTGGCCAGCAGGATGAGATGAAAGCCGCCATTGGGATACTGACTCGAGGGTTTCTTGTCGAAACGGCTGCCGGCTGCGACATACGCTTCCATACCGATAATCGGCTTGATGCCTGCCCTGGTGGCTTTCTTGTAGAACTCTATCGCGCCGAACAAGTTGCCGTGATCGGTGACCGCCACCGCGGGCATCTTGAATTCCTTGGCGAGTTCGATCAGGTTGTCCAGCCGACAGGCGCCGTCCAGAAGGGAGTACTGACTGTGTGTGTGCAGATGTACGTAATTGGCGTATTTCATAGGTACGAAGAAATTACGTGCGCGGGGACGGTCCAGACAAGCACTTTATCACGCGATCACACCTGATCACGCGGCCTACAGCCATTTCTCGAATTCGATCTCATCGCGAATCGGAATGCCGTAGTTGCCGACAAGCGAAATTGACGGTTTCAGCTTGCGGGATTCAGCGATGGCATCCAAATGGACGGCGGCAATGGTGTACCCGCGTCGCTGATAGAACCGGATGGCATCCAGGTTGTCGTTGGTGGTGATGAACCAGAGCCGACGGCATCCCGATTCACGAGCTGCCGACTCAACCGCGCTCATGAGCGCGGTTCCAACGCCGCCAAAACGGACCATCGTATCGAGCGTTATTACTTCACACTGAGAGCCGGAGATCTGATAGGTCACCAACCCCGCACGCTTGCCGGAATCATCGATCGCGCAGAACCCGCGACACTGGTCCGGCAACACCTTCCGACCACGGGTGACGACAAATTCCCCTCCCCAAGCCAACCAGACCTGCTTCACCCAACCGAGGTCGTGGTCGTTGATAGGATTGATTGTCACGTTCACAGTGGCCTCTTTCCGAAATTAAGAGCTTCAATTGAGCGGAAGTATCCAGGCGACGGAGAACCGAAAATCGAACTCCTGCTCGCCTGGTTTCGGTTTGTTCAGGTATAGCGGGAAATCCAAACGAATGTGATGATTCGACCAGACGGGAGGGGTCGAAACCGATAGCCCGCCCGACATGTACCATTTGTCATCGATGGAACCGATGGAAACTCCGCTTTGGTGCCACGTCTCAATCTTTGGCATGTTAATCAGTGAGCCATCGATGAAAAACGTCTGATCCGTTTGTGATAGGAACCTGCCGATGACGGGGACTACCTTGAACCATTGGTAAGGCAAGAGATCAGGAGGAGTGATCTCAAGCGAAGCGCCAGTAGCTTGCATCAAATAGACTGCATGATCCTGATATCCGCGCACGCGGTTGTCAGCCAGATAAAAATTGTCCTCCCACCCTCGGGGAAACGTGCCGGATGACCTGAACACCTGAGACTGGGCGAATCGGTCAACGGACCTGGCGCGACTGAGGTGATACAGGTACTGGAGCGGCGGTTCACCTGAGACCCGAAGATACTCAAGGCCAAATTGCAGCCAGGGTCTGCCGCGACGGGTCAGGGTTAGTTTCCCCCGATGGAGAGTCTCTAACCAGGACCTGTTGGCAGTTTCGCTGCGAAAAGCCCCAACGACGCCGGAGGACGAAAAACCGATGCTGCCATAGCGGAAGGTTCTCAAAGCGGCGATCTCAAGAGCCGCGGTGTGGCTATTTCCCGCATCCCAGGTGAAGTCCGGTAAATACGGAATCAGACCGGCATCGAGGCCGCTTGGACCGTCCTCTTTGACTGAGATGTAGCCCACCTTAGTTCGCACAGTTTCGTTGTCGTCCTGCGAATAGAGCGGCTTATGACGAATGTCGAATCCGGCCGACAGGAATGTCCGGTAGTCCGAAACCACGATCTGCTGCAGCCACGAAGCCTGTGGAGCTGATGAGCGGAAGGGAATTCGCGAGCGATAGTCGATCATTGGTCGACCGGATTCCGTCCCCATGCGGGCATCCAATGAAAAGGCCGCCTCCGTTTCAAGAAACGATCCATGCGCGTGCAGCCCAATCTGGACACCGTTCGGCTCGTCGTACCAGATATCCGGACGCCACCGCAGCGCGTACGCATTGATCGGCGTGCGGTCATATTTCATGTTGTCCAATCGGAGTTCTATCGGCGGGAGCAAGCCAGAGCGGTTGTTCAGCCGATTGATATCCATCGTCAGTTCGAACGGGTCTACCACCACCCGCTTCACCTTTCGACGGGCACGTACCTTGAATGTGTAGGTTTCATCAAAACGCCGGAACTGGTTCCAGGTCGGCAACAGGATGTGGCCCGGTTTGGCGAACGATATTCCTTCGGGAGGAATAGTGTAATATGAGGTGTCCCCCTGCTCGAAAACCACGGCGACGTCGATCGGAGATACAAAACGGCCCCGGTTCTTAACCTTTATGGTGTGTTCCCAGGTCTGGTCATGGTGAGACGATTTCAGCCCTGCCAATGAATAGTCGAGCCGTGCCCGCCCGTAGAACCACTGGTCAAGGTAGTTATTCAGTTCGAGACCGGTACTTGTTTCCATGGAAGTGGCAAAGTCATCTTCGTACGGATGGCGGAACATCCAGTCTCGGCAGTACTTGTGCATGGCCGCATAAAACAGCGAGTCGCCGAGAATCGAACGCAGGGAGTGGAGCATGGCCGCGGTCTTGTAATAGGCAGAAACCCGATACGGCCAGTACTCCTCCCCCTGATCGTACGAGAAGACCATCGGCTTGTCATAACCCTGCTTCATCAGAAGCAAGAGCGGACGAAATCCGCGCAGGTTGCGGTCTTCATCGTGCGGAGCGAATGCGCGCTGATACCAGTTCCGATAGTTGTCCACGTTGCCATCCCGCCCCAGGTATTTCTCCATCACGTCGTGCTCGGCAAACGTGGTAAACCCCTCATCGAGGAACGGGCGGTCTGTTTGGTTGGACCCTACCTGCCCCATGAACCATTGGTGAGCGATCTCGTGGTAGATGACAATGTGGAAACCGGGTGAAGGACCATCGCCGCTCACCTGTGCCATCATGGGGAGTTCCATGCCGCTGTAACAATCAACTATCCGCAGTACCGGCCACTGATACGGATAATAGAGTTCGGAGAGAGTCGCGACCGCCTCTTTACCCAGCCTGACGGCGCTCTCCCAGGTGGCGGCATGTGCTCGGAGAATGTGGGCGATGATCGGCACACTGCCTGCGCCGGTGCTGTCCAGACAGAACTGCGACGACGACACGAATGTGAAGTCGTTCACCTTCTCGGCCACGTAATGCCACGACTTCGTTCTTGAAGTATCAAACGAAAACTGCGGCCAGCTTGCTTTCGGACCAACAAAGTTGTTTCGGTCCAGCGCGTTTCGTAGCGTATCAGGCAGGACATCTGATTCATTGAGCAGCAGCCCTGTGGCGGCGATTATCTGATCCTCAGGAGCCGCGATGGTCACGTCGAACCGCCCGAAATCACCATAACACTCGCCCCACCCCAGATACTGCGAATTGACCCAACCCAGTTTCCGGTCATACACACAGACCTGCGGATACCAGTACACCGCCTTGGTGACATCGCGAAACAGACCCATCCGCATGGCGTGCGGCGACGGCAGCACGGTGGTGAAGTCAAACGAGAATAGCGCCGTGTCGCCCGGTCGGACCGGCTTATCGGGTGTGACCGTAATAATGGTATTGTCGATCTGGTACCATCGAATAGTGCGCACGCCAAATCCACCCGTTGCCGGACTGAGGGTGAGTTTTCCCTCCTGCTCCGGTTTCAGGTCTGCGAATGAATAATCATTCTCGCGGCGGGATTTTTTGTCCGCACAGGAGCCGTTCTGAACGGCGTTGGGGAACGCCTTGAGAAATATTTCGTGCAGTGTGTCGGGGGAATTATTGACATACTCGATGTCGATTCGGCCGGTGATCGTCCGAAGGTCGCTTCGCAGCGCGACATTCATGACATAGTTGACTTCCTGTTGCCAGTAGGTGTCGGATGGACATGCGGAGATCGGGAGAAGGGAGACAAAAAGACAGGCAAGTCTGCTAAACGGCACCGGTGACACCATCATGGATGAACTTCACGCCAAGATACAGGAGAAAAGCAACGCAGGTCAAGATGAGAATCTTCAGCCCGCGTCCCATGATGAGATGTCGCCCGTTCCAGATAAGAACAGACACCAGCGTGTACCAGACAAAATCCGACATGATGTGTCCAAAGTAGAATACCACCGGACCGACATAGCCAAGCCCCTTCGCCTGCACCATAAACGCCAGCCCGATCGTCGCCCACCAGACAAACCAGTACGGATTCACCAGGGTAGTCGTGATTCCTTTCGCCGTGAGTTTCATGTGGGAACTCCCGTGTGCGGCGGTTGCGTCGTAGCTCACCCGTGACTTGAGCGTGTCGTACGCCATCATACCTGCCATGGCAAGGAGCGCCAGCCCGCCGACCAGCGCAATCACGCGGACAATGACCGTGTTATCCGTCAACGCCGCCAGGCCTAGCGCCAGCACGACCACGACCGCGATCTCGGCGATGGCGTGTCCGACCGAGAGGATCGGCCCGGTCTTCCAGCCACTGCGGGGTGTCTCGGCGATATCAACCGTCAGGAGAGGCCCGGGCATCATGGCCCCCGTGAACCCGACAACAAAGGAGTTGAAAAAGAGGGAGAGGAGTTCCATCGATATATGAAATGCGCAGATGTGTGAGTTGTTCCTAAGGCACGAAGAGACCGTTTCGCGGCATTCGCAGCATAAGCGCGACAAGGCGCCGCTCTATCACCCCGTCTTCACTCCCACCAGTGCCCAGGCCTCGCGGCCGTCCTCGTGAACGCAGCAGAGGCGACGTTCGACTATGAAGCCACACGCTTTGATAATCCGGAGCCAGGTCTCCGCCGGAAACAGGCCCAGAATGTGATGGTCCTGCTCGATCCTGAGCGCTTTCCCCTGCCGAATGAAATATAACAGGATCATGTCGTTTTTGGTGTCATCAGGGTCGGAATCGTATTCGTATTCGATGTGTGTCAACAAAGTGTCCCCGGCCCGCATGGTGTTATGGCGCACCTGGCCGTCGATAAACGTCTCCTTGTACCAATCAGGCGCCGCTATGACAACTCCTCCCGTCTCCAAGTGGAGATTCACTGTTTCAAACGTCTGCCGCAGGTCGTCCTCAGTCGTAAGATAACAGATCGCGTCATGAATAAGCACTGCTTTGAATGTCTGATTGAGCCGGACTGTCCGCATGTCCCCGACGGAATGCGGTACATCGGGATTCAACCGCATAGAATTGGCCACCATCTTGGGGGAAAGATCGACCGCGACAGCATCGTACTCGGCTGTGAAATGCGACAAGTTGAAGCCACCACCCACGCCTAATTCCAATATACGATGCCGTCCGGGACCGAGCTTCTCGCGAAGAATCTGTTTCCAGACCTCGGCTTCACGGGCATATGCCTCCGGTCCCGCTATGAGCGGATACAAATGCGCTAGATCATCGTACAGCCGGTTTTCGTCCATTCAGTTCCCCAGAAAAGGTGATGAGCCGTTCAATGGCCTGTAAACTGCGGTTTCCGTTTCTCCAGAAACGCCTCCATCCCCTCGTTTTTGTCGCCGGTGCCGCAGATCGAGCCAAAAGTCGCCTTTTCTAAGTCACACCCGGCGGTCAGATTGATATCCAGACCCCGGTGAACACATTCTTTGGCGGAAGTAATAGCGAGCGGCGCTTTGCTGGCGATCAGCTCTGCCATCTCAAACGCCTTAGTCATCAACTGGTCGGGTGGGTACAGCTCATCGACAAGCCCGATCCGGTACGCTTCCTGTGCATTGATGATCTCGCCGGTAAGTATCATCTGGAGCGCCTTTCCTTTGCCGACCAGACGCGGCAACCGCTGCGTGCCGCCGTAACCGGGGATTATTCCCAGATTGACTTCCGGCTGACCCAGCTTGGCCTTCTCCGAAGCGAGCCGAATATCACACGCCATTGCCAACTCACACCCACCACCGAGCGCAAAACCGTTGACAGCGGCGATCACCGGCTTGGGGAAGTTCTGGATGGTCTTCATCAGATACAGCCCGCGCGCCGACAGCTCGGTGCCGCTGCGGACATCGAGGTCTGCCAGTTCCGTGATATCGGCGCCGGCCACGAACGCCTTCTCGCCGGCGCCCGTCAGCACCACACAGCGGATACTGTCATCGGTCCAGTGGAAACTGAACAACTGCTGCAGCTCGTTGATTGTTTCTTTGTTGAGGGCATTCAGTGCCCTTTCGCGGTTGACAGTTACAACCAGCACCGCGCCCTTTTTCTCCACCAGGAGATTCTTGTAATCAGCCATCTGCTATTCCTTGTCTATGATCAATGCGAACTTTCAACCTTGAATCGAGTCCGGAATTATTTGCGCCCGTAATCATAAAACCCGCGGCCACTTTTCCTGCCCAAATAACCTGCGTTGACCATCCGTCGTAGAAGCGGCGGTGCGGCATAGTGCGAATCCTTGAACTCCTCGAACATGATATCCGCGATGTAGAGGATCGTATCCAGACCGATGAAATCAGTCAGGGTCAGCGGTCCCATGGGGTGCCCGCATCCCAGCATCATGGCGTTGTCGATATCCTCACGCGAGGCCAAGCCACGCTCGTACTGACGTATACCATCAAGCAAGTACGGCACCAGTAAAACATTCACGACGAAACCAGGGGAATCTTTCGCCGTCACGCAGGTTTTCCCGACCGACTCGGCGAATGCGAACGCCGTCTTGAAGGTCTGCTCCGATGTATCCAGCGTCTTCACTACTTCGCACAGTTTCATCACCGCCACTGGATTGAAAAAGTGCAGGCCGACAAACCGGTCACGACGATTGGTGACCGAAGCCATGTCGCCAATTGATAGCGACGACGTATTGGACGCGAAGATCGTCTCCGGCTTGCAAACGCCATCGAGTTCTCTGTAAACGGTCTTTTTGGCATCGAGATTTTCGATTACAGCTTCGCAGATGATATCGCAGTCGGCCAGGTCTTTCAGCGCAGTCGTCCCTTTGATATTCCCGACCACCTTGTCTTTCAGCGCCTGGTCAGCCTTTCCCTTTTCGATTGCCTTGTCGAGAGTCTTGGTGATATACCCCAGCCCCTTTTTGAAAAGCTCATCGGACACCTCGCGCGCCACGACTTTATATCCGGCCGCGGCCGCAACTTGCCCTATCCCCGACCCCATTTGCCCAAATCCTACGATACCTACTTTTGTAATCATGAATCAGATCCCGATTAATCCATCAGTAACTATGTCTAACGTTTTACCATCCGCATCATGCGCAGCCCCATGGTGTGCGGCGAGGTGCCATACAGCTCAAATCCGGCTTTGACATAACACCCGAGCGCCGCCTGGCTGTCGCCATACAAGTTGATCACAACTTTGATGATGTGCGGGCGCTGGGCCGCTCGCTCGTACAGAAGTTGCAGTGTCTTTGTGCCATACCCCTGCAGCCGCTTGTATTGGTCGACGATCACGTGGTTAATTTCCACCGCACGCTCCGCGGGACGGGGCCAGAGTTCACCGTAGGCGACCGGTTGACGATTCGCGAACAGCAGAAAAGAGCTGACTCCTTCGCGCTGCCAACTGTCGACAATATCTTCGGCAGGCGGAAAATCCTTGCCGCGACAAACATTGAAATAGGTTTCTTCGGAGTCAATCCAGGAGCGGACCACCTCGGAATACTCTTCGGTGTATCGAATGATGTCGGCTTTTACGCCAGTCGGTTCCGTCACACGTAATTCCTTCCGGTGCTGTCAAGGGTTACGAATATACGGGATGGGAACTGGCGTGGCAACAGCCGTTCTGAACCTTCGTTTGACATGACTGTCCGAGGTCGGTATATATGCAATCAACGACGAATGATGAAGGAGAATATAGACTCATGATAGACTTTTCCTTTACGGACAACCAGCTCGCCGTACGTGATATGGCGCGCGATGTGGCCGGCCGGGTGATACTCCCGAAAATCCAGGAATACGACCGCTCGCAGAAGCTGAATCCCGATCTTCTTCCGGCCCTGGCCGAGGCGAACCTGCTTGGGTTCTGCATTCCGGAGCAATATGGCGGGCTGGGGATGGACTATATTTCGCTGGGGCTGGCTTCAGAGGAACTGGAATACGGCGATACCTCGGCGCGCGTCATCCTGTCCGTACATATTGGCTTGTTCTCCTTACCTGTCCTGACGTGGGCCAACAAATCGCAGAAACAGAAGTATTTGGTCCCGGCTGCCAAAGGAGAGAAGATAGCCACATTCGGTTTGACCGAACCGGCTGCCGGAAGCGACGTGGTAGGAATTCAGACGACCGCGGTCAAAAAGGGGGACAAGTATATTCTGAACGGTGAGAAGATGTGGATTTCGCTGGCCGATGTGGCGGACTATTTTCTAATCTTCGCCTGGACCGATCTGGACAAGAAGAAAAAGCGGGACCACACCGGTATGTCCGCATTCATTGTCGAGCGTCAATGGCCGGGCCTGACCACCGGTACCATTCACGGCAAGCTTGGCGTGCGTGCCGGCAACACCGGGTGGATTTCGATGCAGGACGTGGCAGTACCGGCCGAAAATCTGGTGCACAAAGAAGGGGCCGGATTCAAGATCGCGATGTTTTGCCTTGATCAGGGGAGGTATACGGTGGCAGCGGGATCTTGCGGGCTTATAAAGGCATGCCGCGATGCCTGCGTTAAATACTCATTCGAGCGGAGAACTTTCGAACATCAAATCGCCGAGCACCAGTTGGTCAAGCAGATGATCGCCAACATGGAGGCCGCGTACGAATACAGCAGCTATCTTTGGATGAAAGCCGGCTGGCTGAAGAATCAGGGGCAGCGTGCGACCCGCGCCACCTCACTCGCCAAGTGGATCGCCTGCCGTGAGGCCGAAGCCAGCGCCGCCAACGCTGTGCAAGTGTTCGGGGCGTATGGCTTCTCTGATGAATATCCGGTCGAGCGGTTCTATCGCAATTCCAAGGGGGCTTCTATTTATGAGGGAACCCGCGAGATTCACACCCTGATGCAGGCGGACTATGCGCTCGGATTCCGCAAAGACGAGCCAACGGAGAAAGATTTGCCGGAAGTCAGTCAATGAATTGAGTCACGCGCCGGGCCGTCTTCGCCTCCGACGAATCTGGCCCGACGCCGACCCGGTGTGACGGGCATCCCCTCTCTTTGGCGCCCATCAAAACCCGTTAACCTTCAAAAAATACCCCCGGCGGTCTCGCGAGAGCGCCACCGGGGATCTAGACCCTCTACCGCGCAAGATGAGGGTACGTAAATGGCCCCCGTTTTCGACATGAATTAGGCCGAGGATGAGTTTGATACTTGTCCTCGATAGCACCTCTACTGAAAGTTGGCCATCTTCACGTCGTTTTTCTCTCTACTGTCCTAACAGTTAGTCAAATTGCCTGCCAAATCGCATTCGCAGTGCGAAGTTGTAACGTCTTGTGCCACAACGGGGAATTAATGCCCGGCGAGAACCTGGCCGCAGCCTGGGTGTGAGTTACTCAATTCGGCCACACTGCTCACGGGTAGGATCTACCCGACCGTCGGCTCGCACTGCCCAAATCGGTCGCATCACGCAGCCGCATAACAGCTTTGCAGCCTCGCGTTCGGGCCAAGGCTCTTTTAGAACCTCGTTGCCGCACATGTGGTTCTCGCACCTATTGCTCGACCCATCGCCCTGTTGTGCGAAATCGACTGATGATGTGACAATCAAGCGCCAGATAATTGTTGACATTATTCATCCATGAAGGTGATTTTTACCCAAGACGCGAAAGGAGGTGACGTATGAAAAAAGCGTTTGTCGCTCTCGCAGTGATCTTTGCGATGGCGTTCGTGATCGGCTCGACCGCTCCGACAGCCAGCGCTGCCAGCTGCTATTACACGTGTAGCTGCTCTGGGACTCCGCTCTATTGTTGTGTTGCCAATGGTGTGACGACCTGCAAATTCACCAGCAAGTTCCAGTGCCCGCAGATCTACAATTGCTGACAACGTTACATTAGTTCACCGGCGACCGGTCGATGAGCCGATTGAACCTGGCGGGAGCGGAGTCCACCTTCCTCCCGCTTTTTGTTGCCCGGCGAACCAGATTTCCTTACGCATGGTTTGCAGAAAGTGGAGAGACCAGCCAATGCCCGATTCGAAGTCGATAGCCAAGAATGTCATAACGCTCCTGTTGGTGCTGATTGTTGCTTTTGCCGGCGTGTATCTCGGCATGCGATTCCGTGAGCGGCAGAGTTCGCCGCCCGTGATGGAGCAGCAGTTCATTACCAAGCTCACCGTCAGTACCCCATTTCCCGACGTTGCCGTACTGAGCGAGGATGGCGTGACTAACAGCACGGGACAACTGCTCGGCGGCAAGCCAGCCGTCGTCTTGTTTTTGGAATTCGGCTGCCCTCCGTGCAAGGTCATGACGGCCAAGTGGGAACAGGCCCGGACCGACGAAAAACTCGCCGAACTGAACCTCTTCGGCCTCACCTTCAGTCCGCAGCATGAGATCCGCAAGTATCGGCTCGACAACAAGCTCACTTTCCCCGTCTATGCCGACACGGGCAACGTCTTCATGGACAGGTTCGAAGTTACGAATTATCCGTACATGGTGGCGATCAATCGAACGGGTGCTATTGTCTCACATAGCTTTGACGCCAATGAGGAGATCGATGCCGACGAGTTGATGCGGCTCCTTGAGAAATAACCATTTACCACTCCCTCCTTCGGCTGGGCCGGACATTCGCCGACACAATTGGGTTCCTGCCTGCAAATATGTTATATTTGGACATGCAATGGTGTCCGGATAGAACATGACCAGCGTGAGTTCCACGACAGGCCGCCTGAGGCGACGTCTCAGCGTCCAGGGGATTGTGCAGGGGGTCGGGTTTCGCCCGTTTGTCTACAGGCTCGCCAACGAGCTGCAACTTGCTGGATTTGTTCAAAATGACAGCAGCGGTGTTACCATCGAGATCGAAGGGCATCCTGAGGTGCTTGACCGGTTCGTCGGTCGGCTGCGATCGGATTCTCCCCCTCTGAGCCGCCTCACCGGTCTGTCGGTCGAACATATCAGCGCCGACGGCGGAACAACGTTCGCCATCATCGGCAGCAAGGATGCACTATCGCCACAGACGATTATCCCTCCCGATATCGCCACCTGCGATGACTGTCTTCGCGAACTGTTCGACCCGACCGACCGCCGCTTTCACTACCCCCTCATCAACTGCACGAACTGCGGTCCGAGGTTTACGATTGTCGAAGGTGTCCCCTATGACCGGCCGTCTACGTCGATGAAAATATTCCCCATGTGTCCCGCGTGCGCAGCGGAGTACCACGAGCCGACAAATCGAAGATTCCACACCCAGCCGAACGCCTGCCCAGCGTGCGGCCCAAGTCTGACGCTCATGGATGGCAGCGGTAACGCGATACCCGGTGATCCGATCGACGAAACCGTGCGACTGCTCCGGGCAGGCAAGATACTCGCCGTCCGGGGGGTAGGCGGATTCCACTTGGCGTGCGACCCAACGAACGATACTGCGGTCTCTGAACTTCGGCGCCGAAAAGGGCGCGCCGAAAAGCCGTTCGCTCTGATGGCCCCGTCGCTGGACAGCGTGCGGAAGTTCTGCGACGTATCGACCGACGAATCCACTCTGCTGTGCGACTACCGACGACCAATCGTGTTGCTCCGTGCCAAAACCGGCCACAAGCTCTCCGGGCTTGCTGCACCAGGCAATCCGTTTCTCGGCTTCATGCTGGCCTACAGCCCGCTCCATCACCTTCTCTTGAGGGGCAACTTCGACGCCCTGATCATGACGAGCGGAAACTTCGCCGAGGAGCCGATAGCCATTGGCTGTGAAGAGGCGCTTGAACGGCTCGCGCCCCTTGCGGACTATTTCTTGCTTCACGATCGTGAAATCCTGCAGCGGTGCGATGATTCGATCATGCGCATAGCCTCAGGCTCTCCACGTCTTATCAGACGCGCCCGGGGATTCGTCCCTGAACCGGTGTTTCTCAAGAGCGATCTTCACCGGCCTACTCTGGCGGTTGGCGGGGAATTGAAGAATACGGTGGCGCTCGGACGAAATGATGTCGTTTTTCTCAGCCAGCATATTGGCGACCTCGACAACCCGTCGGCATTGGGATTTTTCGAACATTGCATGGCCCATCTCAAGTCGATACTCGGGATCACTCCTGAGCTGATTGCGTGTGACCTGCATCCGGAGTATCTCTCGACAAAATGGGCTGCAAAACAGGGGCTGAAGTGTGTGCAGGTTCAGCATCATCACGCACATCTTGTTTCGGTGATGGCGGAGAACGGTGTGAGCGAGCGCACCATTGGGATCATTCTCGATGGCACCGGCTATGGCACCGATGGCACCATATGGGGCGGAGAGGTTCTTGTCGGAGACGCGGCCGACTTTGAGCGGTTTGCCTGGCTGGCGCCCGTGCCGATGCCGGGCAGAACGGCAGCGATTCGTCAGCCATGGCGGATGGCGCTGGCTTACCTGCAGTATGCGTATGGCGACGATTTCCGTGCCCTCGATGTTCCGCTCCTGAACGAGATTCCCGCTACTCATAGAGATACCGTGCTGCAGGCGATCACTCGTCACATAAACTCCCCCCTCACGTCGAGCTGCGGACGTTTGTTTGATGGCATTGCGGCAATTCTGGGGACTCGCAATGAAGTGACCTTCGAGGCGCAGGCTGCAATGGAATTGGAGTTCCTCGCGCACGAGTCGAAATCGGCTATGCCGGGGAATATGCCGGTGTTGGTTACCGCACGCGGTCCACTCGACTTCCGGCATCTGATACGTACAGTAGTCGAGGGCATTGCGCGTGACGTCCACCGACGCGACCTGGCCCATGCGTTTCACGTTGGTCTTGTCGAGTTGTTCCTAAAAGCTGCAACGGCCGCCCGCCAGGAAACCGACATCAAACGCGTGGCGCTCAGTGGCGGTGTGTATCAGAACCTGTTATTCTTTGAAGAAATGGTCCGCCGACTGCGAGAGGAGCAGTTCGAAATCCTGACCCACGTGCAGGTGCCAACCAACGACGGCGGCCTTGCCTTGGGCCAGATCGTGGCGGCGAATGCGATGGCCTCCAGGGGATCGCTTGGTAAAAAGTCCATTTGAGGTGATGAACAGATGTGCCTGGCCATACCCGGAAAACTGATCGAGACGTTTGAGCAAAACGGCCTTCGCATGGGGAAGGTTGACTATGGCGGGACGGTCAATACAGCCTGTATCGAATATGTCCCGGAAGCGGTCGTGGGGCAGTATGTGATTGTCCACGCCGGATTCGCCATTACTGTCATCGATGAAAACGAGGCTCAGAAAACCCTGGCCTTATGGGACGAGCTGGCTGAACACATGACCGATGAGAATTCGTAGCGCTGTGGACGTGTCATGAAACATCTCTCCGAGTACCGCGATCCCGGCCTGGTAAAGGCGCTACTATCACGAATAAATGCTGTGACCACCCGACCCTGGGTGATCATGGAGATCTGCGGCGGTCAGACGCACAGTATAGTCAAAAACGGGATCGACCGGATGTTGCCTCCGCAGATCGAGCTGGTTCATGGTCCAGGTTGCCCTGTTTGCGTAACGCCGTTGGAATTGATTGACAAGGCCATTGCGATTGCATCGTTCCCAAACGTGATCTTCACCTCATTTGGCGACATGCTGCGCGTGCCGGGTTCGAAGAAAGACCTGTTTATGGTGCGCGCTGCGGGGGGCGACGTGCGAATCGTGTACTCACCATTGGATGCCCTGGCTCTGGCCCGCCAATTCCCCGATAAGCAGGTGGTGTTTTTCGCGGTCGGCTTTGAGACTACCACACCGAACACTGCGATGACAGTCAAACAGGCGATGCGGGAGGGTATGAATAACTTCTCGTTACTGGTATCTCATGTTCTGGTGCCGCCGGCGATGACGGCACTGCTGGATTCACCCTTGAACCGCGTCAACGCCTACCTGGCCGCCGGACATGTGTGCGCGGTGATGGGCTGGCAGCAGTACGAGCCGATCGCGGGAAAATACCATGTGCCGGTGGTTGTAACCGGTTTCGAACCGGTGGACCTGCTTAACGGAATTCTGTCTGCCGTCACGCAATTGGAGCGCGGCGAGGCGAGAGTGGAGAATCAATATCCTCGGGTGGTCAGCCGCGAGGGAAACATGTCTGCGAAGAACGACGTGACCGAGGTGTTTGAGATCACCGACCGCGCCTGGCGGGGTATTGGCAATATCCCACGGAGCGGCCTCCGCCTTCGTGAGGAGTTCGCTTCATATGATGCCGAGAAGCGCTTTGCGGTCGATTCCATCACTGCGACTGAGTCGCCCGATTGTATCAGCGGGTTGGTGCTACAGGGATTGAAGAAACCGTTCGAATGCGCCGCGTTCGGCAATCGGTGCACGCCGCAGACTCCAATGGGCGCCACCATGGTATCATCGGAAGGGGCCTGTGCCGCATACTACGCCTATCATCGCGGCGATCTCAATCTCACAAGGCAATAGCGTTACTCCCTGCGCCATCTAAAGAAACACTCCCAATCTCATAGCCCGAAAACAAGAGTTCGGCTCGACTGAAACATTTACGTAAGCACTTACGTAAATACATCCTGATGGATAAACTAAGGCCGGATCTCATCACGCAGCTTGGAAGTCTCGCGTTAGCCAGCCGACTCCGGCGGTTAAGCGATCGCCTTATGCGAGACGTGGCCAGAGTGTACGCCGAGCAGAAGGTCGCGTTCGAACCGAGGTGGTTCCCGCTGCTATATTTGCTCAAGCAGCAAACGACGGTGAGTGTCACCGATGCCGCCCGGGCGCTTGGACTCACCCACCCGGCCATCAACCAGATTGCCGGTGCCATGATTAAGGCGGGGCTCGTCAGTGGCAACAGGGACCGCTCCGATGAACGCCGCCGACTGCTTAAGCTCACGCCCAGAGGCAAGGACACCTATGCGACCTTGACCCCCATCTGGCGGCAAATCGAGACTGCGAATAGCGAATTGTTGTCCGAGACAGGCCATGACCTGCTGGCTATCCTTACTTCAGTCGAATCGCTCCTTGACGCAAAAGACATGTACGCGCGCATCACCCATCGGCTGGACGGCAAACCGCATATTCAAAAGACAGTAATAGCGAAACGCAAATAGGAGATTCCCATGTTCAGGTGGTATCAAGGGTCGTTGTCGACAACAGTCTCCCGGACGATTCTCCGGGCGACAGCCCGTGTGCTTGTCGTTATCGCAGTCACGTGCTTGACCTGTGCGTCCGCGCGGGCGCAGTCCGGGCCGGCCGTGCCGGATGAGACAATCGATGGCGCCCGTCGAGCAGCCATCATCGACAGCCTCTCGGCCTCACTCAACAAGTTTTACGTTTTCCCCGACAAGGCGAAGAACATGGAATCCGCCCTTAGGAAAAAATTCAAGAGCGGCGGCTATGACAGCGTCACCAGCGCGCGGCAGTTCGGTGAAATGCTCACCAAAGACCTGCGCGAAATCTGCCACGACCGGCATCTGAGCGTCCGATTCTTTCCTGAGGACCAAATGGTAATCGATACCATGACCGACCAGCAGCGTCAGGAAATGCTCGCCGACATGCGTCGCCGAAATTTGGCTTCGTGAAACTCGAACGACTACCCGGGAATATCGGTTACCTGGATTTGAGACAATTCGTCGGCGCGGAGTTCGCCGGCCAGACCGCGGTCAATGCGATGGGATTCCTGGCCAATACCGATGCCATCATATTCGACCTCCGCCAAAACGGAGGTGGGGACCCATCCATGATCCAGCTGCTGACCAGCTACCTGCTCAAAGAACCGACCCATCTGAATAGCTTCTACATCCGACAGACCGACTCCATCGCCCAATTCTGGTCTGCTGCCTGGGTGCCAGGGCAGCGGTTGGAGAAGGCCGATGTGTACGTCCTGACCAGCAGTTTCACGTTTTCGGGCGCCGAAGAATTCACGTATAATCTCAAGAATCTGAAACGGGCCACGATCATCGGCGAGACCACCGGCGGCGGGGCGCACCCGGTTGAGGAGCACTTTTTCCCATCACTTCATTTTGGCGCGCGCATTCCGTTCGGGCGGGCCATCAATCCAATTTCCGGCACTAATTGGGAAGGGACCGGCGTAAAACCAGACATCGAGATTCCGGCCGATAAGGCCCTCGTAGTCGCCCAGCAGACAGCACTGAAGAAGCTTCTGGAAAAGGCCTCTTCTGAAGATCAAAAGCGTGAGATGGCCTGGACCCTCGAAGGGCTTGAGGCGTCATTGAATCCCGTGACAATGCTATCAACGGTTCTACAATCCTACACCGGCACATACGGCGAACGTACGATTACTCTTGAGGAAGGGCGTCTCTACTACCAACGTGAAGGACGTCCGAGATTTCAACTAATGCCGATGGCCAAAGACCTCTTTCAACTTCACGGGATGGACAACTTCCGACTCAAGATTCTCAGGGACGCATCCGGGACCGTGACCGGGCTTGAGGGGCGTTATGCGGACGGCTTTACGGACCAATCCCCTAAGGGGCCGAAACCGTAATAACATCGTCGCAGCCTACTATCTGTTTGTCCGGTCGGCAGTTCAATCGCACACCGCCGGCGGGACTTTTTCATTGACTTTCAGCGTCTACCATCGTTCTGTATTGCAAGGATTAACGCACAACTGCATCATACCAAGACGAGACCATGGCCGGCAAACCAGCAGCCCGATTAGGTGACCCTACCACACATGGTGGAACTATTGTCGTGGGTGCTCCCACGGTCCTGATAGGCGGAATGCCGGCAGCACGCGTCAATGATATGCACGTGTGTCCTATGGTGAATCCCGGTGTTCCACCGCCACCGCATGTCGGTGGACCTATTCTCATGGGCGCCATGACGGTCATGATCTGCGGCCAACCGGCCGCTCGGCAAGGAGATATGTGCCAGTGCTCCGGACCGCCGGACAGTATTGCTATGGGGTGCCCCACCGTGCTGATAGGTGACGGCGGCGGTGGCGGCGGGGGAGCCGGCAGTGGCAGCGGGAAAGCATCGTCGGCCCCCAAGGCCAAGAGCGGCACGGTCGAGGAAGGGCATTTCCTCGATGTTACGTTCGTCGACAAGGCGGGCCTTCCGGTCGGTGGTGTCGAGTATGTCATCAAGGGGCCTGACGGCACAAGTTCGTCAGGGACTCTGGCCGGGCGTATTCGCAAAGGGGGCGTCGAAAAGGGGAACTACGAAATCGCGCTCAAGGGAATCAGTAAGGCCGAGTGGTCAGTGAAGTCGGCCCGAGTAGGCGACAAAGTGCAACTGAAAGCCGAGTGCGCCGGAATTCCCTCCGGCGAGAAAGCCGTTTTCGACATCTTTGTTAAGGAATCGCGTTTCGCGCACAAGCTGCTGACGTCACTCGAATCGAGCGTGCAGGGGGATAAGATCGAAGCGGAGTGGGAACTGGTCATCGATGACCAGTTCATCAAGATTCAACAAGAGAAGAAACAGACGGGCGGGTATTCGTCGCCATCGTATTATTTCATCGTGAAAGCAGCCAACGCGGCGCGACGCTCCGATGTTCTCGAATACAAGGACTGGATAGAGGTGTCATATAAGGACGCCGATGGCAAGCCGCTGGCCAACAAGGAATATCAGGTGTTCCTGCCGAACGGCGAGGTGCGCAAGGGGAAACTCGACGGCAACGGATATGCCAAGATTGAGAACTTGCCCCCCGGACTGGTGCAGGTCAAAGTAGACCCTCGAAAATAGTCTCGCAAGGCGCCACCTTCGAGAAACGCTATGGCCGATCCAACCGAAACCAAAGTAGCCTTTCGCGAACTGCTCGCCACTTTCAGCCCCGTTTCTCATCGGAAATGGGAAGTCGCGCTCAAGAAAATCAACGTCCACATCCTGGAGATGGAGGACGCGCTGTTTCATCACAACAGCGCCGTGATGATGCCCGAGAATCCGGAGGGGAAATCATCTGCTGAGGGAGGGGGGGCGGATCAGTCGCAGGCCAAGGTAAGCGGCGTCAAGGCACTGGCGCTGGTGTTCAAGCAATTCGAGTTCAATCCTAAGCAGAAGATCGTCCTGGCTGGTCACACCGATACGTCCGGCGATGCAAAATACAATTTCGAATTGTCCGAGCTCCGTGCCCAGAACGTGTTATACCTGCTTATTGGCGAGCGGACCGAATGGGCCAAGGTATGCCACAAAAAGCAGAAGGTTGAAGACCACCAGCAGATATTGAAATGGACGTTTAAGACCCGCAAATGGCCGTGCAACCCGGGCGCGGTTGACAACTCCTGGGACACCGACACGGAGAAGGCGCTGTCCAATTTCGTGCAATACTACAACACCGAATTCGCCGACAAGAAAGGAACACCCCGGCTGGCCGATGACACCGTGAAGAAGGTCAAATCCGACGGACAGAAGCGCTGGCCGGTGGAACTGTGGGAAGCCGCCTACGATCTGTACAACGACGATCTGTGCGGCGTGCTGCAGGACAGCCCGGAGCAGTTGGACAAACGGCGCAAGGAGACGATCTTCTTTGTCGAGGATTCAAAACCGTACGTGGCGTGCGGGGAGTCGTTCCCCATCAAAGACAAAGAAAAATCCAACTATCGCTCGCAGGCCAATCGCCGGGTTGAGATCCTGTTTTTCGATGCCGACGAAGCGCCGGTCCTTAACTGCCCCAAAGACATTAGTGCGGTCCACAAAGAGAAGGATTGCCCGCTTTATCACGGTTATCATTTTATCCCGTTGTATATCGATCCAAGCGACCTGTATGCCGTAATGTACCATCTCAGTTTCAAATTCTACGACCGGATTGCGAACAAGCTGCGCGACGTTCCCGATGGGCTGACCATCGTCGCGATCGAGAACGGCACCGAGGAGATCCCGTGTGCGCGCGAGACAATCACAAAAGGGGAGTCAGTGGTATACGCGCTCAAACTGCAGTTCAAAACGCCGCTCAACGACCCGAATCGCAAAACGATACACTTCGAGTTCCGTACGGACAAGCAATGGGTCTTTACGGAAAATGCAGGGGCTTCGCCGAAACTGGTTACTGAAGACCCGACAAAAATCACAAAGCTCTCTTTTGAAACGCGACTGAAATACTACGACCTGCCGATACACTGGTCGTCACAGAACTACTGGACCCGGTTCGACGGCAACATGGCGACCGGCGAGCGGTTCGAGAAAGTGTTGAAGACCGACAAGAAGCTCAAGCCGTTCGGCACCAATGTCACCGCGCCCGACAAGCCGCTTCTTTTTTCGCTCGACGATATCGTGCTGGTAAATGGCGCCGGCAGTCAGATTTTATCGGACCGGGACAATACAGGCGCTGCAAAAGACCTCTCCGAACATTCACGGCTTTCCATGATTCATCCGGATGCAGCCGACAAATTCAAGCTGAAGGTGTTCAAGCCACGAGCCAACGCGGTCTATTGGAGCGATGTACCGTTTGCACAGAACCTCCTTACGGATACGCCGCCTCTCGCCTCACTGGTCGTGTTCTGCAACGGCTTCTATTTTGTCTCCGGGAAACGGACGACTGTGGATGCAACGTTCGACGCCACCAAGCACGTGCTGGGGGCCCGGGCGGCTATGCTGAACGATGCTGCCGCCGGTCTGGCTAAAGAGTTCCTTGGCTCTGGCGGCAGCGCGGATATCACCAATGATTATGTTGCCAAAGACTGCGGCCATTTCGACCTTGTCTACATGCATGGTCTGGCGGTCGATAGCAATAAGATCATCAGCGGGCTGCTTCTTTATTGGAACTGCCGTTTCAATGTGGACGTTGCGGCCGGCGGCCTGGCGGCGGACAAGACCAATTTCGAACAAAAGGGGATGGAGAATGCGATGGTGCGTCACACGGTCAAGGACTACCAGCTGGAGAAACTGGCCGGACCGCTGGACATGATCGTCAAGATCGGCGCATTATTCGAAGCCAAGCTGGACACGGTTGTCGGGGCGACACCGGTGACCCGCGGAGGTGCTCACAAGTGCATAGTCAGGCTGGTCAGTGACGCACAGGGAAGTTCCATGTCCATCAACACGGCCAAGTTTCGCCACAGCGGCTACGACGATGAAGCCAAACCATACGGAAGCGCACCCGGCGACCCGGATGATCCCCTCAACAATGTCGCCGATTATGACGGCAGCAAAACCAAGCGGCTGACTGTCGCCCATGAACTCGGGCACGCCTCGGGTCGCGACGATGAATATGTCGGGCGTTTGTCCGGCTTTCCCGGTCTGCCGGAGTACAGCCAGTATTATCCCGGCATGCCGTACTCAATCGATGAGTTGTCGCTCATGACCGGCAACCACGCGCTGCGCATGCGTCACTTCTGGGGTTTCGTCAACTGGCTGCATGATGAAGGAAAACCGGGGAAAACGCTGGTGCAGTTCTTGAACGGTACGACCTTCAAACTGATACACAAGGACCTGGCGTTCGACCTGACGAACAGCAAATATCGCAACATATACAAACCGGCGTTCAGCGCGCTCCCACATAACTTCGGCGGCTCCGCGACCAACGATCTGCTCCTGTACAAATTGGGCGACGACGAATTCGCCCGGCTGCTGACCGCCGGCCAGACCTATCGGGGGCTTCTGGTCGTTCGCACGAACGTGTGCGCAAAATTCGTCGACGGCGACGCGGTCGATCCGGCCAAGAAATGGTCGGCGGCGAGGAGGCGCCAGTGGCTGGGAGCGCTGGAACAAGATCTGCAGATTATGCTGGACAAGAAATATCGTCTCGAATGCACCAATGCGGCCAATGATTTCGCCAACGTGCATGTTCGATTTATGCCGCATTACGTTGTGACCGGGGGCGCTGCACCGGCCGGGACACATTTTACGGTGACCGTTACGCGGGATGGCTCCACAAATTTTGCGCCGGCAGGGAACGCGATCACGGTCGGAAGCAATGTTGATAACAAGAAGATCATTTGTTATTTTTTTGGAAAGACGTCCGGAACGGCCGATCTCACCTCCGCCGACCTGTCGCCGCTGGTTGACTGGATCAAACAACCGGCGGTTGCAAACGGACCGTTCGTCTTTCGAAATCAGTGAGCCACGGGCGTTATATGCGTACGAACATTCTGCGGCCATACGCGCTTTGGTTCACCGCAACCGCGTTGCTTCTTGGCGACACACCTGCAGCCATCGGGGCGGGGCGCCGAGGGCCAACCGAAGGAGCGAAGATGGAACAACCGACATATGCCACATATTGGGGCGGCTTCCGCCGAGCCTCCAGCTTATCTCATGCCGCCGCCCGCACAGGTGAACTCGCCTGGAAGCAGCCTCTTCCGGCTGCTGCAGCCGGACAGGTAAGACACCTGTTCATGTGGGATCAAAGCCTGGTCGTAGACGCGCCGTCGGAACTGCTGACATACTCGCTCGATGGCAAAATGGTCCTGCAGAAGTCCAAGGCATACGGCTCTTCACCGGTGGGCCGTGATGCTATCCTATACTACCAGGACCTCAACAATCGGCTGACGGCGATCAATCAGCGCGGCGAGACGTCGTTGACCAACGCCTATATCCCGGAATCGATGAGCAATGAGTTCCCGGTTACTCTGCTGGTCCCCCGCACTGATGATTTTGTGGCGGTCGTTCAATACCTCGGCGGGCCACACGGCCCGGCGCCACAGGTTTATGCCGAGGGGGTGAAATACGGCGACCGCGTCTCGATCTGGGAACATGAATTCGACGGCACCCAGGCACTGACCCCGCTCTTTATTCCTGAGATCGGGCAACTCGTGGTGTTTCCTGCTGATATCGTCCGGATAGATGCTCTGACCGGCAAACTAATAAGCCGCGTGCCTGTACCGGTTGAGAATCCGGTGACCGCCAGCGCTGATGCTGCCGGCCGACTCTACGTCACGGGATCTGTGAAAGGGCAGCCGATGATGATTGCGCTCGACCTCGAAGGCAAGGAACTCTGGCGGTGGGGCCTCCCTCTCTCGTTCGCTCGATGGAACGACACACAGCCGACGATCGTGGGCGATGACGCCACTGTCCTGGCGGTCACTTCAAACAGTATCTTTATCCGTAAGAATGAAAGCTTCACCTTGCTGTTCGAATCGAAGGATGCACCTGCTCGCTTTGCGGCCCGACTGGCCGACAGTTCGCTCTTGGTCTGTGCAGGAGCTTCGCTCTACCATATTGCCGCGTCGGGCGAAATCGTATACCAGTTCGATACCCAGGACATCATTACCGCGGCGCCTGTCGTGGCATCCAATGGAACGGTGTTCATCGCCACCCGAACCGAACTGCTGAGCATTCGTTGACGCGGTGAGTTATGAAAACAGTCCCCTATTCGTTCAGTCTCGCCCTCCCCGACGGTTGGGAGGACCGCACAATATACAGTTTCGTCGGTCCGGATGACGGCGACCTTCAACATATCATCACCCTCACTATCGATGACTCCCCCGTGTCCGATGCGGTGGCCGAGTTCGCCCGCGATCGGATCGCGGCCACGATGGCATCGCTGCAGGCTGCGGAGAAGGTCAAAGATGATGCGATACAGCTCCCTGGCGGTCGTGAGGCATGGGAATTGGTCTACAAATGGGTTCCTGCCGACAATACACCCCGCTTTGGCAAATGCCTGTATCTGCTTATCGATGGAGTCGGCTATGTTTTCACAGGAACGTTCACCAAAAAGACGATCAAGACCATCGCCCTGGAAATGGATCAGATGGCCGCTGCCTTGACACCGCCGCCAAAGAAGTAAGAGAACTATCACTGTTATGGGCCTCAAATTCGATAAATCGACCGACACCGCGCACAAGGTCAAACTGGAATCGCAGTTAGTCGATGCAAGCTGGCTCGGCGGCGTGGCGTATGCAGGGCAGAAGGCCGCATTTCGTGTCCAGACCGCGTTTGTCGGCAGCGGCGCATCCATTCAAATGACCGGCAAATCCGAGAAAGGCAAGAAACTCGGCAAGGTCAAAGACACAATTGTAAGCAATTCCTACATCGGTTCATTTGATATCCCGGCCGACCTTGAGCCCGGCGACAAAGTGTATTTCGAAGTCGAGTTGTCTAAGCATGGACTCAAGGGTGAATCTGACCTCATCCCGGTCCGCCCCTGTGTAACGATCACCAACATGAAATGGAGCGCCAACGAGGCACGACGCGGAGACGTTCTGACGCTATCTGCGGATATTCGCGGCGTTGTCGATGACACCGAGGCAAAAGTCACCGTATACGAGTACGATCGCGACAGCATTCACGACAAGATCGCCGAGTTGAAAGGGGTAGTGAAAAGCCACCAGCTTAGGCTTGACTGGGCGTATCAGTATTTTGAGGATACCGATGAGATTCCGACCGAACAAGAGCTACAGAAGTACGGCCGAGGCTATAACCCACCTGAGTATTTCTTTACAATTACGGTGGGGGACGAAGAGTTCGGAAAGAAACAGGAATCAGGTTTGCTCGAATTCAAGGACTTTCTGGAAATCCGACTGGTTGACAAGGACGGCAAGCCAAAAAAGGACGAACCATTCACGGTGACGCTTCCCGACGGTACGACTAAGGACGGCCAGTTGGACGCCAGAGGGTACGCGCGTCTCGATGATGTTCCGCCTGGCCGGTGCACGATCAAGTTCAAGAACGTCAAGGGAGTGCAGCAGATCGGATGAGCGGCGGCGACTCGATCACTACCGGTGCACCAGCGTTATTACTGGACGCATACGAAGAGCGGCACACCGTGTACGCTCAGGGATGTGATTTTCATGAGAGCGATGTTCGTGCCCGTGGCGGCAACTACGACCGATGGGCTTCCACTCTCGAAGCCAACCCGACGAACGCGACCTACCAGAGCATCCGTGCCGAGATTCAGACCGCAACCGCGACTCCACTGCCGGATGCAGCGGACGAACCGTACATTCGATGGCTGATCAGGCAGTTCCGAGATGCCATGGGGACGCTGTTTCATGATTACCTTCGGGAACACCTCCGCGATGTGCCCGGCAACGAGTCCAACGAGTATATCGTCAATTCGGAGACATCATCGGAATACACCAACGACGTCCAGCGCGTCCATTTCACGATCGAGATCGTGTACTCAAAGCAGGCCCTTAAACAGGCCCTCGAGCGCGAGGATACACAGGTTATCTATGGCGGTCACTCCCGCTACGGACGAGGGAGCGCCTTTCATCAATACAGTGGCGCCGTCCCGGTCACGGGCGAGCACTGGGAATGCGGTACCGGGCCGGACAACGGCATCTATCGGCTCGCGTACCCGTTTGTGCCGGTCTCATTCCACGATATTGAAACGCATCAATATGAGTGCTACCCCGTCGCGGTTGAGGATGGCCTTCCGGCGACGAGAGATCGGCATCCTGATGCTCGACGGTCGCTTTCCCGCGTATCCCTTCCAGGTGATGCCGTCGGGTATGTCGCGCCATACTACGAGTCTCCGAGTCAACAGTACTACGGATGCCGCATACTCGGAGAACAGCACGTGCTCATGTACGCCAACTGGACCGAAAGCCTGGGCGCCCCCTACGATATCGGCGCAACTGATATGCGCTGCCGGTGCTTCTGTCACTTCGGATGCAGCTCCCGTCTCCACTTCCGGGAGATTGTACGCGGGGCCGGATATAAGAACTGGGGACGCGACAATCCGCCGACTACGCGATTCGCCTATTTCACGACTGCCGAAGCCTACCCCATGGAGACCACGGCTTATTGGATGCACCGATGGCTGACCTACAACCGTCAGAATAACCATCAGTCCTGGTGGAACAGCCTGGAATCTGCCAAGCGAACGGCCAATCGTGATTTGGCGGGAAGGCGATATGGGTATCGAGTTTATTGACTTCACTCAGCCCGCCGACATGCATCGACCTGACTAGGATTTGATTTTATTATGAAAGCACGGACTGCAGGGCTTGGGTACGGGTTGGCACTCGCATCAGCTTTGCTTGCCGTTCTCACCGGCTGTTCAGAACGGGACAGAGGAGGTAACCAGATGCCATACAAAGGAATTTCTCAGACAATCCAGGAAGCCAAAGGGCCGGACGATCCCGCTTTGGACTCTCTTGCGACAAGTATTGTCGAAAGGTCGCTTAAGGACCCATCGGAAGTGGTGCAACTGGCTCATGTCGATGCCGTCGGTACCAGGCAGAAAGCCTCGACTGTCTTGCTACGACTTGGGGTGTTGGGACTTCCATCGCTGCTCGATGCACTCGCCACGCAAAAGCCGGATGATTACGTCTGGGACATGCAGACAGCGGTAACCAGCCATTTAGAAATGCAGGTAAGATTGGCCAAGCTGCTGGAAGAGATGCTCAAAGACACCCGACCGCAGACTCCTCCCAATCCGTTCGCGTTCCCCGATGAGAAGCCGGCTCCCCGGCGGGTGTGCGATGATGCCTACCTGCTCATGCGGCAGTTACTTTCACTTGACGAAACAGACGACGAACGCTTCATGAACGAAAACGCGTTTCTCAAAATGGACGAGTCCGAAAAGGACGCAGAGATTAAACGATTGCTGAAGTCGAATCGCTGGATTAATCTAATGGAGAGCGAGACGAGCCAGTAGAAAGTCCTTCCAAGAATGGCGAATGTAAGGGGCTAAAAGCATAAAAGACTTGACTTTCGATAGGGCGATGAGTACAATCTATACCCCGACGTGAAGATTAGCGAGCATCGGTATCAACTCACGCGGGGACCGCATCAAGACATTTTTAGAGAACGGAAAACGGCCATATGGATATTGCCAATTATTCCTCCGATTCGCGAGCCGTTATCAAAAACGCCCGGGAAATTGCCGCCTCTTTCCGCCACCCCGAAATCTATATCGAACATCTGCTCATCGCCACCATCCGGCATGAAGGGACCGAGGTTGAGTCTATAATCAACCAGCTTGGCAAAAACCGTAATTGGGTCGAATCCACTGTAGAGGAGTTTCTCAAAGAGCAGCCGTCCAAGAGCTCCGCTCGGGACAGCCTCACGGTCTCCCCGCCTGTTCAGGAAGTTCTTCAACAGGCGTCCGATGAAAAAGCGCGCCTGTACGATGCCCTGGTCGAGCCGCACCATATCTTCATCGCCATCTTCGATCCCAAATCCAAGCTGTCGGGCTATCTCCGCGACAAACTCGATATAGTCAAAGAGGACATTTACCGTGCCATCGCCGACAGCAAATCAGTAGCACAGATTGCCGGTTCGGTCTCCGCTGCGGGCGGGGTTGACGAAGAATCCAAAGGCGAGGTAGCCGGCACGTTACGATACTGTATCGATCTCACGAACCAGGCGGCCGCAGGCGAGTTTGATCCCTGTGTGGGCCGCGAGAAGGAAGTCCAGCAGGTTATCCAAATTCTGCTTCGCCGACGCAAAAACAGCCCGGTATTAGTGGGAGGTGCCGGTGTCGGCAAGACCGCCATCGTCGAAGGGTTTGCTCAAGCCGTAATCGAAAAACGGGTACCGAAGGCGCTGGAAGATGTCAAAATGATGCAAGTCGATATGGGGGCTTTGGTCGCCGGCGCCAAATATAAAGGGGAATTCGAAGAACGGTTCAAGAGCCTGGTGGGCGAGGTTGTCAAATCAGCCGGCAAGATCATTTTGTTCATCGACGAAATCCACACCATCTCAGGCACCGGTGGCGGCGGTGGCATGGATGCCGCCAATTTACTCAAGCCGCCGCTCGCTCGCGGACAGATCCGCCTTATCGGCGCCACTACGGAAGAAGAATACACCAAGCATCTTGAAAAAGACAAGGCGCTCGACCGCCGCTTCGAGCGGGTCAAAGTGGCACCCCCCAATTTCGATGAGGCGGTGCGCATTGTCCGTGGCGTCATACCAAAATACGAATCCCATCATCGCATCGCCTACACCGAGGCTGCGATAATTGGTTCCGTCAAATACGCCCAACGATATTTGAGCGAACGCAACTTGCCGGATATCGCTCTGGACATCGTCGATGAGGCCGGCTCGGAATTCTGTGTGAAAGAAGAATTTGCCAAAACGGCCATCCCGGCCATAGCATCGCAGATAACGGAAATCGAAAAACTTATCGCGGCATGCGACGGTAAAGACCCGGCCAAAGAACCCGGTCCGCACGAGAAGCTAACTGCGGCGTACGAAGAGTTTTCCCGCCAATTCGAACGGTTCAAAGGGTTCTGGGCACACCGACTGCCAACGGAAACGGGGGTGGCCTCATGAGCAAAACTCCCTTCAACCTCGAAGCCACGAGAAAGGACTTTCAGGAGAAGATCTCCACCTTCAATACTCTCAAGGGCGTTGTTGAATCGCTTGAGAAAAAGGTCGATGATGCCGATATCGCTGCCGTGGTCGCACGCCGCACCGGCATCCCCCTCTCCAAGATGCGGACAGCCGAGAAAGACCGCCTGCTCAAAATGGAAGAATTCCTATCTGCACGCATTATCGGACAGGATAAAGCCATCAAGGCTATTGCCAACGCCGTTCGCAAGGCTCGAGCCGGATTGAAACTCGCATATCGGCCGGTCGGCTCATTCCTGTTTCTTGGCCCTACCGGCACCGGCAAGACGTATCTGCCCAAGCTTCTGGCCGAGTTTTTGTTCGATGACAAGAACGCCATGGTGCGACTGGACATGTCCGAATTCATGGAAAGCCACTCGGTAGCCAAAATGATCGGCGCTCCGCCCGGCTATGTTGGGTACGAAGAAGGCGGACTGCTTACCGAAGCCGTGCGGCGCAAACCGTTCTCTATCGTTTTGTTTGACGAAACCGAAAAGGCACATCCGGATGTGTTCAACATCCTGCTCCAGTTGCTCGATGACGGCCGTCTCACCGATGGACAGGGGCGCACAGTGGATTTCTCCAACTGCATGGTTGTCCTCACCTCCAACTACGCGGCGGATATGATCCTCGACGCAGACCGTGAGGGACGCGAGGTGGACATGGATGCGGTCCGCAATTTCCTGTTCAAAAAGTTCCGCCCCGAACTGTTGAATCGCCTCAACGACATCATCGTTTACCATTCGTTTAAGCCGGAGCAGGTGGAGGTGATTGCAGGGTTGGAGTTCAACAATCTGAAGGCGATGCTGAAGGATCAGGATATCGATGCCACCCTGAGCCCGGCCGCCAAAGCGAAACTGGCCCGTGACGGCTATACGTTCGAGCTCGGCGCCCGCCCCATTCAGCGCATTATTGAAAAAGACATCATCAATAAGTTGTCCGTGGATATTATTACCGGAACGGTGGCATCGGGGGACCATGTCATGATCGATGTGATCAACGATGCTTACGTATTCACCAAGAAAGAGCAAACGTCAAAGGCATAGTGCACGGGAGGCCCATATGGCCAAATTCATTCTGGGCGCATCGGAGCGAGTCAAGAAGGATGATTCCATTCCGGTCGAGCTCCTGCCCTCCAACAAGATTCTGTATGCGGCAAAGCTGAACAGCGAACAGGACGCAGACGTCACGCCCACCCGCTGCAGCAATCTGAAAGAAGTGTTCGAGAAGTTCCGCCCGGAGTTCTCCGCCGAGATGGAGGACCCCGAAGGACAGCAGGTCAATGCGACCTTCGAGATCCGCGCCATGAAGGACTTCACGTCCAAGGAGTTGATCGAAAAGAACGACCATCTTTCCAAGACCTACTACGGCAAAGCGATGATGGACGATCTGGAGACTCAGCTCAAGAAGAACAACGCCCTGAAGAAGACGCTCGAAGACAAGAAGAAAAAGGAAGCGCTTCTCAAAGTGGCCAGGTACTACATAGACCTTCTCAGCGAGTGATGGAAAGGGAGTTAAATCATGGGTGATCAGGAAAAACTTCAGCCGCAGGCCGCCGATGCCGGCCAGGCTCAACAGGAAAAGCCACTCGCTGAGAAAATGTCCGACAAGGAATTCGCCTCCATGCTCGGCGATTCCTTCGGCGATTTTAGCAAACTGGCTGCATTACTGCCGTCGTTCAAGACGGCCGATGGCGACCTCGTGCGCGGGGTCGAATGGCTCGATCCAAAAAAAGACTTCCAACGAAAAGAGTTTCTCACCAAGAAGGAGTTCGCCAAACAGCGTTCCTTGCTGAAGGAACGACTCAAAATCTGGGTTGAGAACCTCGGCAAGTCGGACAATCTGGACGCCATCCGAAAGGACCTGGCTGAAGGAGCCGCCAAGCTCGAGCAGAATCTCTCCAAGAACATGCGCCGGGTCCACGAGGCCAGTCGTGAGATTGAGACTACCTACCGGGCGATCGACAAGTTCTTCGCCAACGCCCAACAGGAGCCGGACGAAAAAGTGAACGTCTTTTTCGCCAATGTCAGCGCCGAAGAGCTTTCCAACCCCGACGACAAGGAGAAATTCGAGAAGCTGGCCAAAGCCGTGGCGGACCTGTACCGCGAGTGGAGCATCAAGGAGTGTTTTGCTATGGCGGTCGTGCCGGGCTACCTCGGTAGTGTCGAGAACATCGACACCTTCGCCCGCCAACTTGGCTTGCCGAACAAGGTGCACGTGCTCACGGACCTCCCGAATTTCGAGAAATTCGAAGAGGTCATGGACATGCTGGAGGACCCCAACTACGCCAACCTCCCCGGCATCGACAACTACAAGCAGTATGTGTCGGTATTTGCCAACTACGTCCTGGCACGCAGCGCCAACCAGTACGAATCCGACGACATGTGGATTCCCCCGTCGGCAGTTGTGGCCGGCAAGATGTACCAGGGAGATACAACCATTGGCATGCAGCAGCCGATGGCCGGCTTCAAATACGGCAAAATCAACGAGGCCAAGTATCTCCGCTTCAAATGCAATCAGCCGGATGCCAGCAAGATCAATGAGAAAGGGATCAACCCGCTCGTCGATTTCGAGGGCACGGCGGTCGCCATGGGCGCGGCAACGCTGTTCACCAAGGAAACGTTCAACGTCTATTCGATCCGACGCACCTACGACTATGTCTACAAGACATTGCGCAACTACCTCAACAAGCAGACTTTCACGGTCATCGACCAGAAGTTCATCGATACGATGCGCAAGGATATCGACCTCTTCATGAAAGCGATCTCTGGCGGCGACAACATCCTGCAGGATTACAAGGTCGAGATCTTCGCCGATGAAGAGATGCGCAAACGCCAGGAAGTCGACGTCAAGGTAAGTCTGAACCCCAAGTATCCGGCCCGGAGCTTCAACATCGAGTTCGTGGCCTGGAACGAGGACAACAAGACCGGCGTCAAAGACAAGTGAGATTCGACCAGAACGAAAGTAAACATAAACCGTAGTCTCATAGGAGTTTCAAGATGGCACGGAGACCAGTACTACAAATCGACGGCGTCACGTACAAGAACGTGTACCAGGTATCGTGGGAGCTGTATACGTCCAAGGACAACACCGGACGCCCCGCCGATCGCGCCCACGCCGGCGTAATCAAAGTGTGGCGTGAGTCCGATGAAAACGTGGATGTCGCCCGCTGGGCTATGGATTCCAGCCAGCCCAAATGGAAAGCCGGCAAAATCCTCTTCAAGAGCCCCAATGACGCCACCATGAAGGAGTTGGCATGGGAGGAGGGATTTGTCACCCGATATGAAGAGATAATCCCGCACATCAAAGATCGGCCGGATGACCAGGTGAGCGAGTATTTCGAGATCTCCGCCCACAAGGTCAAGATCGGCGACGCCGAAATCGACAACCGGTGGGAAGAATAGTCTGAAGTTCAGGGCGAAAGGGCAGGACTTTCATGCCCTTTCGCCCCGCGAACGTCCCCCCTATGGACAAGCAGACCGAAGAACAGTCCGCCCCGCTTATCCAGACAGCGGCCATCTGCACCATTCGCCTGAATGGCCAGGAGATGAAGCATACCGTCTCCAGCGTGCAGTTGGACCAATATGCACACACCCACCACGTGCTCAAAGTTCGTCTGCTGCACGTCGCACAGACCGCCTCGGGTCGCGATATCTCCGACCCCACCCCGTTCGCCGGATTTCTGGGCGCCTCAGTCGGGCTGAATATCAAACCGCATGGTGGCATGGTCGACGCATCGAGGGAGCTGGAGTTTGTCGGGGTGGTCACTCAAGTCGATGTCGACAACAGCATTGACGGGCTCAACAGCGTACTGATCACCGCCCACAGTCCCACTATCGCCATGGACGGCGCACAGCGGAACGCTTTTTATTACGAGCAGTCGGCCAGCGACATCATGGGGGCCATCGTACAACGGTACCCCATTACGTCCGGCGCCATGGCCTCCACCTCTGGTGTAATGAAGTTCTGCGTTCAGTATGGTGAGACCGATTACCAGTTCATCCGTCGTCTGGCCGGAGGGAATAGCCTGTTTGCATTCTACGATGGGCGCAAGTTTGCGGTCGCCAAGGCAGGCAGTTCCACCACCGATGAGCTGGTCTGGCGGGAGACCCTTGGGGCCTTCAGCGTTGGACTCGGGACCGGTTCCTATCAGTTTGAGGGACAATCGTTCGACTATATCCAGAAGAAGATCGTGTCGGCATCCTCAGGAGCTTCATATCCGTCCGTATCGGGCATGCTCAAGAAATCACCGGACGCATCAAAACAGATATACACAAATCCAGGCACCTCACCCCTGGAGCCGCAGGTCCCGGACACACGCACGTTGGAGTCGCTCTTGTTGGCCCGCAAAGGTGACGTCCTTGGCCGCATGATCGTCTGCACCGGCACCAGTATTGTTCCGGCGCTGTCGGTGGGTCATTGCGCTAAGATAAAAGGAATGGGGTCGGCGTTCGACGGCACCTATTGGGTAAATAAGGTACATCACACAATTGATGATAGCGGCAAATATCATAATACGTTCGAGGGGACACCGCTGGATTTGGCTCACCCATATAACAGCCCCTCGCTCCCCCCAATCACGCACCTGCAGACCGGTCTGGTGACCGACAACGATGACCCTGAGGGACTCGGCCGCGTCAAAGTCAAACTCCCCTGGCTGCCCGACAATGACACTCCATTCCTACGCATCGCCTGGCCCGATGCCGGCAATGAGCGCGGATGGTTTCTCATGCCTGAGGTCGATGACGAAGTGCTGGTCGGATTCGAACAAGGGAATCCGGATTCCCCCGTGGTCATTGGCTGCCTCTATAATGGGAAAGACAAACCGGCCGTAGCGGGGGGCAGTTTTCTCGAAGGCGGCAAAGTAAAGATCAAGGAATTCAAAACTCGCAACGGCAACATTGTCAGGTTTACCGATGTTGACGGCGACGAGCAAGTCGAGATCCTGCAAAAGGACGGCAAGAACAGTATCACCATGAAAGTGAGCGGTCCGTCCATCATGATCGAGAGCAAAGACGGAGATATCACGATTAAGGGGAAGAACCTTACGCTCGACGGCGACACCATCAAGTTGAATACCAAGCAGGATATCGGGCTCAAGTCCGGGACGGATCTGAAGATCGAAGCCGGCGCCAACCTGACTCAAAAGGCAACCGCCAACATGGAAATGCAGGCGTCGGCGCAGGTGACTGTCAAGGGCGGAATTGTTCAGATAAACTGATTCTCCATGGATTATCTCGCGCTTCCCCTGATACTCAACGAAGGCTACCTGTCCCGGGCGGATTTGCATCAATCCATCCGCCTCTCCATCGGGCTGATACTTTCCACCCGACCCGGCACCATTCCGTTTCAACCGGACTTCGGCTGTGTGATTTGGGATAAGGAATACTCGGACCTGTATACGTCGAACAAGGCAGACATCCGGTCCGGAATCCGCAATGCCATCGATCGATTTGAAAAACGCCTGTACAATGTCTCGGTGACTTTCGCGACGGAAGCGGTGGATGCTACGCACCCACTTGGTATGAAGATCAAGGTCAGCGGGACCTATCGCGACAATGGCGATGAGAAGCCGTTCGACGAAACGTTCAATGTAGGATAACAACGTTGTGACCCCTCCTGGTTCTCCAAGCGACCGCGCGCGAACGGCCGAAGAAATTTTCTCACAAATGCACCGGGAACTCCGTTCCTGGAACGACCGGTTTCCCGAGTCACCGGAAAGAATGGACCCGATCCTTCGGATGATGCTGCAGCTGTATGCGAGTCAGCTCGCACAGATCGACAGCCGTATCGATCAGACCTGGGACAAAGCCGTACAAGCGCTCCTCAAGTCCGTGGTACCGGAAAGTCGGCGCTGGCCGGTACCGGCCTACACGGTAATGCGCTGCCAACCGCGAGACCCGGTGGTAGAAATCGATCCATACACCCGCTTCTTCTACCGCGAGCGCCGTGATGGCGGCCAGACCTTTTTCTTCTCCGCCACACGCAAAACCAGACTCTTGGCGGCACACCTCCGACATTTGATTTATGTTGATGGTAGCTCCGCCCGTGACCTCATGCAATCGGCTGATGGGCGCCCCGTTCGCGTGATGGCCGGTGCCACCAGCTCGGAGACCGCCAACGTATACGCGGCGATCGAGTTCGCCGGGCAGCCGTCGGCGCTTCGCAAAGCCACTTTGTACATCAAGGGATCGCGGGAGATCGCACGGCAGTTCCGGTGGGCATACTGGCATCCGTCGAACGGGACCGGACAGTTCAATGAACAGAGCTGCTTCTGCCCCGGTCTCACCACCACGATCGAAAATCTGTTCCCCGAAACTGACGGTGACGCCGACTGGGGCGGGCTGCGGACAACCGCCGATCTGTTTCGATCTCTTGAGGATTACTTTGTCGTCCTGCCGGAGCAGTTCGCCAACGACTGGCAAGTATGCGCAGCGCCGGAAGAGATCCGGACCAGCCTGACTCGCTCCGGCATCCCGCCGATTCCTCCCGACCGCCGGTACTACTGGATCCGCCTGGAGCTGCCGCGAGGTGGCGACAGGCTGGCGGTACAACCTCCCATCGGGCTTTATCTGGACAGCTTCATCGCCCTCAATAAGAACGAACTGCGTTTGTTCAAACACACCGGCGGCAACCGTCTGATCGAGATCGAACTCCCCGAAGAACTCAGTGAGATTCTCGAATTGTCGCAGGTAACCGACTCGCTGGGACGCGAATATAAGCCCCGCCACGAAATGACCGGTGAAACCGGTAAACAGCAGTATGCGGTCGAAGAGCGCGAACGCCGGCTGGTCCTCTGGTTTGATTTCTTTAACACCCTGGAGTCGCCGCCCGATGCGCTGACCGTCACCTATGCCATCACTGCCGGAACCGCCGCCAACGGCATCGAGGCCGGCAAGATAAATGAACTGTATGAAAACCACCCCGGTATCCAATCGGCCGAGAATCTGATCCCGACCGCGGGAGCGATCCCGGCCAAGACCGATGCACAGGTTGTCGATGAGATGAGCGCCCGCCTGCGCAACCGCAACCGGGCCCTTACGTTTGATGAGATTGCGAATTGGGCGAAGACATTCGACCCGCGAATTCGAGACGTCGTTTGCGAGAACGGCGTCGAGCGCGGCGAACGAGGCGTGCACCGGTGTATCCGCGTCCGCGTATCAGTGGGAGCTGATGATCTGTATTCCCATGATGAGGCCCGTCTTTTGAAATCCCGCCTGCATTCGTTTCTCAAAGCCAGGTCCGGTGTCAACACGCAGTTCGCAGTGGAGGTTGCCGCGGCATGAGTCAGACGACGCAGGCACTGATGCCGGAGTTTTGCGACCGGCATCGGCCCTTTCATTTCACCACCGCATTGAGTACGCTGGCCGGGCTGGGGATCGACCTGGCTCGTGTCGACCTGATGGCCGTTGGGCGCTACGCCAACTATCGGGGCGAAGTCCACGAGCAAACCCCGCAAGCAGGAACTGAGCTCCGAGACGACGTTCGTATCGCTCTCAAGATCGGATGTTCGAGTGCGGTCGATTTCATGCCATACCAGTTCTTTCAGGGAGGTGAGCACTGGGAGGAACGTGCCCGCGCCCTCCAGTCCCCTTTCGACGGCTCCGTGATACGACATGCCGCTATCGCTCAGAATCTGGCGATGAAATTCAACCTTGGTATGCCGGATCGAAGGCACCTTGAGCGGTTGCTCGGCCTGTTCCAATGCCACCTGGAGGGCTCCGGCGGCGACACGGCCGAATCATTGGCCTGGGTGCGCATCCTCCCTACCTTTCATTTCTGGTCCGGCAATGCCGCCTTGGTCGAGCGGATTCTTCATTATTTTTTCCCCTGGCGATTTCGGCTCATCGAGAATGTCGAGCGTGGGTTCCCCATACCGCTGCACCTGACGGAACGACTCGGGTCAAGCGGGGCGCGACTCGGACGTTCCGCGGTCATTGGCAGGTCGTTTCGAGAATGCGACTCTGGTTATGAATTGGTCATCGAGAATGTCCGACCCGGCCAGGTCCCGCACCTGTTTCCGGGTGCTCCGGTGAGAAAAAAACTGGAATGGCTGCTTTCTGTCTGTATGCCCGGAAACCTCGTCGGCACCATACGAGTCAAGGTGGCGGACCGTGGGGTCAAACTTGGAGCGGAACATCGGCTCGGCTATGTGGGGTACGCAACGAGGCTGTGAGCACTGTACAGGACGGTTACTACTATTGAGCTTGATAGTGGGCGGCAGGGGCTGTAGATTGGACCAATTATCAGAGGCATGATTATGGCTGACTTTCGCTTATACTCGGTGAACTGGCAGGACGGGATGCTGATCACGCGGCAGCATCTTAAGGACCAGGAATCATATTTCGAAGAACTCTCGCGATGGTACGCCGCCGGTGTGGCGGACCACTACGGGCTGGTGCGCAAATCTCTCTCGGGGAAACCTGCCCTCAGCATGAACATGTCCCTTCAGGGGAATAGGCTGGTGGTCGAGGTATTGCACTGCGAAGCGCTTACGCCCGACGGCAGCTTTGTCCAGATCGCCGAGGCCTCACGCAACATCGTTCGCGCGGAAATGGCCGTCGGCGAGTCGACCGTACCTGTCTACTTAACGGTCGATATCGCCGCCAGAAAACAGGTGGGCGAACCGGACCCGGCTGAGGATATCCCCCGCGTGCCCTACCTGACACTGGACTACGCGCTGCACCTCGGCACACGACCGAACGTCCCGGAAGGACAATGCCTGCAGATTGCCGAATTGATGATCGCCGGCAGCGAGGTAACTCATTCTCCCGCCTATTACCCGCCTTGCCTGAGTGTTAATGCCGACGAGCGTCTTCTGCAGCGGGCCACCGAATTCAGAAATCGCCTTGAGAATCTGTTGTCGCTCGCCTCGCGGGCCTACCTGGCCGTACCGGGGGCGTTGTCCGGAGAAAAAACCGACCTCCAGGCTGCATTCAAAGACACTATCTACCAGATCGTCTTTCATCTGGCTTCCAGTATAGACGAGCTGACGCTTGGCAGAAATGCTGTTCATCCGGCGCATCTCGTAACCTATTTCAAACGGCTGTTCCGGATCTTTTCGAGCCTGTTCAATCTTTATCCCGGCCTTCGCGACTATCTGAATGAGCGATTCTTTACCAAAGAACTGAACACCGATATCGGGCGCTTCATGGCCTCGGTCGATGCGTTCATCCTGACTGAGTACAACCACCACGATGTCGGCGGCCACCTGAACTCCATCGAACAGATCCTCGGCGTTCTCCGGGGCATACTGGCCTATCTTGCCCAAATGAAACCGACCGACCTCGGACGCGATGCCGTCGCCAGTGATACCCTCACGTATCAGGGCAGAACCTATCGCATGGTGACATATGGCGCCAATCGACTCGAGCAGGTGGGTGAACTAAGCTATCTGGTGATTGAGATCGCCGAGCCGCGCGCGATCGCCGATACGGTCATCCAACTGGCCAAGGACTTGCACACCGCGGCCGAATGGACCAGCATGCAGGTGCGGCTGGGATTGAACCAGGCACGCGGACTGGGTGAAACCGATCCCGTCGATGTCGACACCACAACCTTTGCCAATAAAGTGGCGTTCCGACCGCAGGATATGTTCAAGGCGCCATCGGTGCGGCAGGTTACCCTCATTTTCCGCGGCCTGCGCCAGCCGGAAAAATTCGCCAAACTCGGCAAGATGGACCTTGTCGTGTACGCAATGTGAAGACTGAGTAGAGAGTATGAGTGCAGGGATAAACGAGTATATCGAAGATCTGTTCCGATATCTGGAAACATACGAAAAAAAAGCTGCGTCGTTCGAAACCGAGGCGTTCTTCCAGACCTATAATGGCATCTCGGCCGTCTTCCAGGCGCTCCGACAGCAGCGCGACAAAGCCATAGCAGTCGATCAGTTCTTCCTGGAAAAAATCCAGTTGACGCCTCTCAATAGTTCTGACCTGCGACAAATCACTATTCAGATTCTGATCACTAATTTCGAATCGGAGGCGGATGTCGACGGTCAATCCAACCGCTCGTATCTGTATTGCCGCGGGTTGAGAAACGTGAAGCAGGACGTGCCGTATTTCGAAAACACGCTTGCACCGCTGCTTTTCCGTGAAGGGAGCCTGAACAACAACAGCCGCCTGAACGCCTTCCTCCTGACGGAAATGGCCAGAATCATCAATACGTATGGGAAGCGAGTGCAGGCGGGGCTCACACCGGAAGAGTTCGGTGCCATGTCGGACCCGCTCAAGTTCCTCGAGCTGGCGCGGCGGCGGCATGCCCTGGGACCAGAATTGCTCAAGGACCGGACCACGCTCGAGTTCCATCTCCAGCGCGTGGACACGTTCTCCAGGCTGCGCGAGAAGAGCAGGTTGTTCGAATACTACCTCATGCAGTGGCAGTATCTGGCCACCTCAAGCTTCTGGAAACGGCTTCGTCAATTCTTCTCCGAGGCAGGCGCCAAGCTCGGCGGCGCGTTCTCAAGCTCACGCTACACCGGGCTGGTAATGCGGCAGCGCAACCCCGCGTACTTCTATTACACCCTGATCATTCTCATTTCGATATTTCTGGCGATCTGGATTCCAATGCGGTGGCACAAGTACAATGATACGAAACTTCAGCAGTTGCAGGAGCGTGCGGCTCAGCCACCCGGCACGATGAGCAAATAGGGACATACGGGGTCCATAGTTACGGAAACGGCAGTGAAAGCACAGAAATTACTCAAGATATTCAAAAAGAGCGGTGGCAAGGGGGCGACGAAGAAGGCCGATGGCGGCTTTAGCTGGCCTTCGGGCGTGCGAGTGGGCGTGTATGGCCACGCTAACGCCGGCAAGACGGTTTATTTCACCGTTCTCAATGAGGATTCAAAGGTCTCGAAGGATCTGCAGATCTCGGTGATCGACAACGCCACGGCCGGGGAATTTTTGTCGCATTACCGGTCGATCTGGGGACTTGGCTCCCAATCCGGTGTTGGTACTGCTGTCGATCTCCGTGGAGAGAAGAGATTTCCGGAGCCGACAACCGGCGAGCGGCTGCTTTTGTTCAACGCCATTCTCGACCGTTCCACCAAAGTGCCGATCGTGACCTACGACTACAATGGCAAAGCGGTTTCCATATCCGAAATGCACGAATTGCAGGAAAAAGTGGCCGATTTCATGACCGGCTGCGATGGCATCCTGTTCTTTTTCGACCCCAAAGTACTCGGCGCCGAGCTTGTCAGCCAGGCGCACGTGGCATCGTTCGTGAACATGCTCGAACGGCTGGTACCGCTCAAAGCCCGTCTGCCGATACCTATCGCTCTGGTCGTGACCAAGGCGGACATTCTCGATGGTTTCACCGGTGAAAGCCAGGTTATCCTTGTTTCGCCGGAAGATGAGAAATGCCTGAGCGAGGATTTCGAGATGTTCCTCGAACGGGTACTGAGCAGCAATCGGGTGGCCTCGAATCAGGCATGGGCAGGTACCGTGCGTAATGTACTTGTTCGGCTGCGCGAGTTCCTCAAGGTCGTAGTTGGGCGCACTCTCGATTTCCAGGTCTTTTTCGTCTCCAACACCGGTCAGACCCCCGAGCGGATCGGCACCGATGTCGGCCGATCGATCTACACGCCACCGGCCAAGATTCGTCCGGTCGGCGTTAAAGAGCCGTTCCATTGGCTTTTGTCATCGGTCATTCGCAATCGCAAGATTTCGCGCTTCCGCGCGGTCGCCAAGTTCGTGGCAACAGTTTGCTTTATATGGATACTGATTTACTCTCTACCACATATCTATCATTACGCCTGGCTGCTGAATCGAACAACCGGTCTGGAAGATCAGGTACTTGCCTCCCGCGGGAATAACATTTTCAATATTCCCCCGGCTGAGCGCAGTGCCGTGCTCAATGCCTATGACAACTACTACAATTCCAAGATGGTAAGATGGCTCTTCGATGATTTTCGTGTGCCGGCAAATCAGATTCGCACGCGCTATCGAAACGTCAGTGAAGCCGGTGCCGTGGTACAACTGAATGACGCCGTGAAGCAGTTCTCCGAGATAGTCCGTGACCAGAACCTCTGGCCCAAACCGGACCTGCAGACCAACACTCCGGCACTGACCGATCGCCATAAACAACTGGAGGCCGAACTCTTGAGCTTCCAGAAGGGAGACCAGACCACCCCCTTGTATCGCCGGTCTGTCCGAGTCCAGAAATACTGGGAGCTCTTTAAGAACTCCGTAGTCGACCAGACCGATACCACTGTCTGGAGCGAACTGGTTCGCCTGGTCCAGCAGGAAGAATCGACGTCGGCAAGAGAATTAAGTGAGGAAGAGAAGGACCTCGGCCGGGCCATCAAAGAGAGACGCACGAAGAAAGTTGCGGTCGCACAGGCAAAAGAGGTCAGCAAGGATATTGGCGGTTTCACCACCAGCATCAATGCCAACCTCAATCCCAGCTTCCGGCTTGACACAGCGGTCACACAGCTTCGCACCCTTCGCACTCAGTTCGAGCAGGCCGGCGATGACGCCAATGTGAAGATGATCGACGCGTATCTGACGTCCGCTGCCCGTTTCAAACAGCGCCAGCGATACACGTGCAAGATCGAAACCGTCCCCGGGACCGGCCATTTGCATATTGAGGTTACCGATGCAGGCCGCGATCCCTCCTGGGGCGAATTGACCCAGATATTCGCCAAAGACCCGGTAACGTTTAGTTGGAAGATGGGGGACGATATTCACATTGCGCTGGACACTTCAGCGAGTGTCTGCCAGTGGGGCAAAAACCCCAGTGATGAAAAAGTGCTGAACGGTGACTATTCGCTGTTCCAGATGGAAGGCCAGATCAGTTTTGACAATGTCGGCAAGAAAGTGGCCATTAGCTTCACGCCGCCGTTGACAGACCAACTGCCAACGCTTAAATAGAGCCAAAGGCGGAACATCTTGAATCGAGAGGAAACGGTTATGAAACCCGGCTATATGACAAGGTTACTGGCAGTGGCGCTCGTTGGCGCTTTTGGCCTATGTTTGCTCAGTGGTTCCACAGTTCTGGCCGGCAAGGTCCAGCTGCCGGCAGGACAGGCCATCAAGGTCAAAATTGACTCCGCGCAAAAGGTCTCGTCCGGCTCCCTCAAACAAGGGGACAAGGTCAAGATATCACTGGCCGAGCCGGTGGTTATCGGCGGCGTCACAATCGTCGAGGCCGGTGCGCCCGGTACTGCTACCGTGGCTGAAGTTCAGAAGGCCGGCAAGCCGGGCAAGGGGGGTATGCTCAAACTGAAATTCGAAGAACTTCAGGGGAAAGGAAGTTTCAAACCGGCCAAAGGGGCAGGTATCAAGCTCGATGGCGAGGCAGTCGCCAAGGGCGGCAACAAGAAGATCATCTCTTTCATCCTCGGTTTTGGCCTGTTAATCAAGGGCGGACAGGGACAGTTTGCCGCCGGAACAGTTCTCGACGCCAAAATCAAAGAAGCGACGATGCTGGAGAATTAGACACAACTCCGGGCATGTGGAAAAAGTGTAGGGTCAAGTCATTGCGAGCGGAGATGGACCGCCACAGCCGGGACATCGGAGCGTGGCAATCTCGAAGTTGCCAAGAAGGACCAGCCGATGGCTGGTCCTTCTTCTTTTGTCGCTACGTCAACACGATGCAGCAGCTTTGCTTCGATCGCCTCACTTCTATCGAAGTAATGGACGCCTATTGACGGATTGCTTGCCCTCCTGTGGCAGACTGCGTTTTCCCTGACACGAACACAGGAACCGGTCCTGGTGGCGTGACCGTAATGAGATTTCTGTAGGTGAGCACCGGATAAGTTGTCCCAGGAGCCAAGTCACAGACGTACCACCATTCGCCGGTGCCTGCCGGCGGCACATCCCAACTCCCGTACCTTATATTTCCCCAATATAGATCCACATGCGCACCACAACCGGCGAGCGGTGCTTCCAACGACCAGTTTCGCACAGCGAACTTGGTGGGCAAGTACAACGAATAGATCGTTATGGTCTCCGGACCAAAGTATTCCAAATCGTCTCGGTCCAAGTGCGCGAATGGGGCATTTAGTGAGTCACCCTGTGCGCCTTGATATACTAACATCGTGGCGGCAGCCGCCTCCACCCACAGATATGCGTCGAGATCTTTCGGCGTCTCTCCCCACGAGAGCACAAACCGGAACCTGTTGGCGGGCAATTCCTGGGTCAGGACAATCGGCGCCAACCGAATGGAACTTCGGAAAGTGCGATAATCATAGAAGGTCACGTATCCGGCTTTGCTGACAATTACCTCAAAATTCCCTTCAGGAATGCCTGTGAGGTGGTATTCCCCCTGACTATCAGTCAGAACAGAATCACCCAGAGCATTGGGCCGGTTAGCTCGCTCCTGAGATTGAGTGATAGTGACCGTCGCATTTGCCAACGGCTGACCGGTGAGAGCATCAAGAACCCTTCCGGTCACGTCAAACGCTGCCGTCAGATCGTACCCAACAGTAAGTAAGCACCCGCCCGAAAACAGTATTGGCCAAGGGTTGGGCGTTTGTCCGACCGAATCCCTGAGGAGATCAAGGTACGACACCGCCAACATGGTCGAATCGATTGCGCCGGATGGAAAGTAGGAAGTGAAATATAGTTTCGCCAGCGTGCCCGACCTTCCCGTTTTGAATAGGCCATTCGGCGGCGCCTGCTTCGGGGACAATGTGAACGTCACAAACGTCTGACTGGTATCTGGGTAAGAGGAGAAAGTAAGAAACGCCATATCGAGATCGGAACCAGCGCTGGCGCTGTCGAACTGCATGATTGACGGGTCGTAAGTAACCCGGTAGATAATTCCCGTGTATCGTGCTGTATCATACAACCTCACCGACACCGAAAACGTATCGTACGGCAGCACATGCTTGAATCGGGGCGATATACGAATCATCGGCTTCACCGGTTGAAGCGATATCCCCACCGCATTCCGCTCCCCAGCGATGACATCAATCGTGTCAACACCCTGGTAGAGAATCACCTCTTCGAGCTGGTCCGTGTACATATACGTCGAGTCAAAACCCTCCACCGTGAATATCCGTCCACGTCCTGCAGGCACATCGATAGATCCCACCAGCCATCCGGCGCTGTCCGTGAGAATCAGCGGCGGTTCGAGCCGCCAGTCCGGACCCTCCACGCGCAACCGGAAATACATCGAATCCTGCGTCTGTGGCGAGACAATCTGCGCGCTCAGGCCGATGATGCCAATATCCTTCCGATTGCTGTTGATCCGCTCACTGCACGACATCATTGCCGCGACGGCGGCCAACACGACCAGCGCTGTGATCGAAACGAGAATGGTTCTTTTCATTGCTTTCTCCTCCCTCACAGCGCCAGTTTCAGGTCAGTGTACAGTTGATAGCCGGTGATATCCATATCCCCGCCATCGGCCGAGCCGGTGTAGTACGTGAAACCGATATCAAACAGCCCCTTCCCCAGTTTCCTTCCAAAGGCACCACCGATTCCCAGAATGTTCGAACTTCCCAGTCCCTCGTCCGCAGGCCGCTCGTCTTCTCCGACGAACCGAATGTCCAAACTTGGGCCGGCGAACCAGTTCGGCCCCAGATATTTCATGACTGAAAAACCGGCGTTGAACTCGTTGCCGAGAAGTCGTAGCTGCTCGCTGATCGTCTCGTCGGCCTGATAGCGCGTATTGCGTCCGCGAAGCAGATACCCAAGGTCAAGACTGGCCGCATACGATTCTGCCTTTTCGGTCCTGACGCCGAACTGCAGCTCGGTCTGAGTCCCTTGCTTGAACGATTTGGAGCCTTTGTACTTGTCGGCAGTGTACAGCGTGAAAATCAGATTGCCGGTCCATAACCAGCTGCCGCTGCCGCCATCGAGACCGCCGTTGACGCTAATCCAGTCGCCGGGGTCATACTTATCCGCCCCTTCGTAGGGCGTGTACTTGCCATTGAACTGGTACATCAGACCGGCGCCGGCTCGCACCGAGCCAAGCATTGTCGCGCCGCCGACAAGACCGTTAAACCCAAACCCCTCGCCCAGACGGCGCACCGGAAACGACAGGAAATTCTGTGTCAGCAGTTGCAGGACGTTCCATTCCTCATCGAAGGTCAACTTCTTCTTTCCGGTCGGCAAACTTATTCCACCGCTGATAAGCAAATGGTCATCCGAAAACGAATGGCTCACCTGGGCGCGGACATCGCCGATCCCCGTGAGTTTGTAATCGTTGCCCGCAACCGACAGATCACTCGAGGCGCTCGCCAGATACAACTGCGCCTCAAAATTCTCCCCAAGCGGCACGAACGACGTGACCGGGAAGGAATACTGGTCGACCTCGGTCTTGAAGGTGTCCGATTTGATCTCCCAGTGTGTCAGCGTCAGCCGCGTACCTGCCGCCGCCGGTTGACCGTAGATAATCTGTCCCTGTGCTGTCGAAGCACCCATGATAACGAGAGCCGCGACAATCACACACAATGCCCGTAGCTTACTTGCCATCGGTCGTCCCCCTTATCACCACCGTGCCAGTCCCTTCGATGGGCGGATTGATAATCACACGCGGCGAACCCGTGAATCCGGGGATTGCACCGCCGCGATGGAGAATGTTGTTCAGGCGGACATCCAGTCCACCCAAGTCGAGCCGCCTGCCCGCATCTGGCGAGGATTCACCCCTGCCGCCTGTACCCTCAAGCACCGCGGCTTCAAACGGCGGAAAATCACCGCCGCCAGGTGCCGGTGGCGGGGCTGCGGCAGCAGCCATAAGACTCGACTGATTCGCGGCCTCTGTAAACCCATTATCCTGCGCCGCAGCGTTGTTGAATTCGGCCTTCGCCTGATCAAAGTCTCCCCTGTTGCGGTAATCCAAACCCCGACAATATGCGATGAACGCCAGATATGATTCGGTCGGCACTTTGGAAATGGCGTCGCGCTCTTCGGATGTCAGCGTGATCCCCATCTTGTCCAGCACGGAAAACACAAACTGCTTCTGAAGTTTGAAGAACGCCTTGACGTCCCCCTCCGATGCTTCCGGGTACTTCAGCGAACTGTCAGTAGTTGTAATGACGGCACCATCGAGGCGAATCTTGTCTTCCCCGGCACCGATCAACGTGCCTGTCACCACGCGTCGACTGCCCAGCAGCTTCCCCACTCGCGGGGCCGTGCTTTTGTCGGCGGCTGCCGATTGTCCCAGCTTCAACTCGTCCAGGATCAGGTCTATCTTCAAACGATCCACCACTCTGAGTGATCTCACCTTGGCGAGATCGATCGACGTAAACTCAGCCAGTCCCGCTCCAATCGGCGCCAATTCAGGCTGAAGGCGGGAACCGTCGAAATTAACCACCGCAATCGTGTTCTCCGGTATGGTATCAGCCTTGATTGTCTGTTCGTTCTGAACTGCGAGCACCGCATCCTCTTTGAGCTTCTGCGACATCAACAAGTCGAGCCGTGCTCGGACGTCCGACCGCAGTTTCCCCTTGGGATTCAAGTTCAGGGCAGCGGCGTAGGCATCGATGGCCTTTCCCATCTGCTGCTGTTTCTCAAACACCAGGCCCAGATACATATTGGTTTTGGCGTCCGGTGTGATGCGGGCCGACTGCATCAGCGCATCTTCGGCCTTAGGCCAGTCCCCTTTTTTGTAGAACGCCAGACCAAGCTCCCGCCATGGTGCGGCACTCTTGGGGTTCTTCTGGATCTGACGGTAACAGGCGGCGATCTCCTTGTCGGAAGCATCCTCCCCGACCGGCGCTGCTTCCTGCGACCAGGCCATCCCGGCGACCGCCACCAGCACCAGAGTCACCCAGAGACCAAGAATTCGTTTCTTCATTCTCACCTCTTCGTGTCCGAACGGCTCCGGTCAACCCACCAACGGCCGATACAGGTCCATTTTACGCTTGGCTTCGACAAACTTCGGGTCCGCCTCGTACGCCTTTTTGAAATTCTCGTAGGCGTTCTTGTAATCGTACTTGTCCATGTAGTCGAGCCCCTTCGAATAGAACGTGGTGGCGTCCGACGAGGAGGTACCGCCCTCCTGCAGAAGCTGGCGCGCCTTGTCACTCAGTGTGACATCGAGCTTCTGCGACAATTCCGCCACCAGCCCTTTCTCCATATCGAAATAATCCGGCTTCCCTTCCTTGTCCACCGAAGCGACTATCTCCGATGTCTCAACCTTCACCACTCGCACCACCATGCGCGTGGTCCGCTCGTCGAGCTGGGTGATACTCCCGAAAACCATGTACTGCGCGCCGAGAATCTTGCCGACGCGCACCGCGGTGGCCTGGTCCACATTGCCGGACTGCTGCAGTTCGATTTCCTTCAGCACGAAATTGATCTTGTCACGCTCCACCACTTTGAGATCGCTGACCTTGGCGAAATCCATCGCGAACATGTCCGCCAGCCCCTTGCTGATCAGACCAAGCTGCTCCTGGTATTTCCCGACCGAGTAATTGTCGAACTGCATGATCGCAATCGTCTTGACAGTCGGACCTGCGATCTGATCGGCGCAGGTCAGCATACCTGCCGCCTGGGTGATCCGATACCACCGGTCGCGCAACTCGGGAGGCCAGAGCTCGCGCGGCAGTCTGAGTACGCACGGCCCGATCTTGGCCATGGTCTCCAGGTACGACACCGCCTTGCCGCGATACTTCTCGCCCATTCCGTAGGTGAGAAGGCTCAGCGTCTCGTATACAGCGATACTGTCACCCTGGGTGAGGTCCTTCCGCTTCAACTGGTCATTGGCGATCGCCAGACCTTTTTCGAACTCCGCTGCCGCGTAAAACGACAGCGCCTCGGTCAGCTTGTCGGCCACCGACGATACCTTTGCTTCCTTCTGCGCAAACGCATTCGGCGCCACCAGCCATGCGGCCGCGAGGGCCACGATGAGAACACCCCACAGCTTCCCTGGATGGATTCTGGTACTCATAACGGCTCCTTATGAACAGATATAATCAGATGTTTGACTTTGACCCAAAATAGCCATTTTGGATGCACAAGGAAAGATTTATTCCGCGAAATTGAATTCCACTCGCACGGTGCTGTCGGGAGCTACCTGCACATCTTTCGAAAGCTCCCGAACCTCACCGCCGACATCCAGGAAGGCACGAATGGAATGAGCCCCCGCCGAAACCGAATACGTGTTGGGCGTGGGGCGTGCCTGCAGCTCACCATCGATATAGATCTGCGCTCCTACGGTCGGCCGCGAGCTGATCCGCAACTCTCCGGTGGCGGATGGCGTGACAACTTCCGTCCGCTCCACTTCCGGCGTGAATGTGAATGCATAGGTTCGGCGTTCGGTCTCACCTGATGCCACATCCACCGTATCAACCCGCACCCGCTCGACCGCCCGTTCATTCTTCACCATGATGATATGCGTACCGGCGGTTACCGGTACTGACATACCGGGGACCGAACTCCCCTTCAACACGCCGTCAACAAACACATCTCCTCGTGGCCTGACACTGATGGCCAGCGTGGCCATGGCGGGCGGCGTACCGTCTGCGGTTACACCTTCGACAGTGTAGGTCACCACATGAGTGTCCCGTAGCGAGGCATCACTGTGGTCGGTCGCGACAAACGTGATACGGTGCGCCCCGATTTGATTCTCCGACGGCGTCCAGTCGAACAAACCATTGGCGGGTGCAAAGGTCGCGTTATCAGGCAGATTCTCTGCGCTCAGAATCGGATTCGTCTTGTCCTCATCGCTTGCAGCAATTGCAAATCGAAGTCGCGCGCCCGGCTTCAGGGTCTGGTCCGCTATCGCCATGAGCTTGGGCGGATGATTCACACCCGGTTTGAGAAACAGCCAGCCGCCGACCGTCGCAACCGCCAGCACAACGATCCCCGCGAACACGGGGAGACGAGAACGCCCGCGACGACCCTCGCTTCCGCTCTTCATGACAGCGACCGTCTTTTCGGGCGCAGCGCCACCATCGACAGGAACCGCCTCCAGCGCCTGTTTCATGGCCAGAGCTGATTCAAAACGCGACATCGGGTTCTTATCGAGTGCACGAACTACGACCGCCTCAAGCTGCTTGTGGATGGCCGGGTTAAGCGAGCGCGGTTTGGGTGCTTCGGTAAACAGCTTGGCATCCCGTAGCGCAAACTCGTTGTCCCCTTTGAATGGAAGTTCCCCGGTCAGCATAAGATACAGCGTCGTGCCGAGCGCGTATATATCCGCCAGAGCGTAATTCGTATCCTCTTTGGGATTAAATTGCTCGGGTGGCATATAGGCAGGCGTGCCACAGGTAGCTCCTGCCATCGTGAGATTCGGGTCGGTCTTGCTTTTAGCAATTCCAAAATCGATCACCTTCACCTGACCCTGCTGATCGATCATGATATTACTGGGCTTTATGTCGCGGTGGTTGATCCCCTTCTCGTGAGCAAACTGAAGCGTATCGAGCACACGCGTGACAATGCTGATCGCCTCCGGGATCGGTATGCGTCCTTCCCGGGAGATGCGATCGTCAAGCGAGACGCCATCGATATACTCCATCGCAATGACCGTGTCTTCGCCATGACTGAAGAAATGTTTGATACGGCAGATGTTGGGATGACCGTCGAGGAGCGCGAGCTTGTCCGCCTCCTGGCGAAACCGGTCACCGAGACTCGGGTCACCGAGTATCTTGAGAATGACTTTGAGATTCGGCACATTCTGGTGCACGGCCAGGTACACCTTGGCCATGCCTCCCGCGCCGATCTTTCGGAGGACCCGATAGTCCCCAATAAACTGTTCGCTCATAACTCGTTAAATATATATGACCGTGTCTTGAGACGTGCAATGAAAAACATGTGCGAATGACCAGTGAGTAACACCGGAAAAACAAAGGGCAGGAGCGTTAGCTCCTGCCCTTGAACTATCTCGCCGAATGCGATTAGAACATCTCGTACAGGACGGAGACCTGGAAGTTCAGGTGGTCGGCTTCATCACTTCCGGAGATGAAGTTGAAACCATCCAGCACGATCTGCGGATCGGTGTAAGTGTCGATATGCAGACGATTGAAATTCAGACCAACGCCGAGGAACGTCGTGTTCTCGGCCCAGTTGCTCTTCACCTCGTCATAGTTTGAGGAGTACGTCGTTGATCCCTGGTCCCATTCAGCCTTGAAGGACTGCCAGTCTGACGTGGCTCCGAGGCGAACGTCCATCCAGTTGAACACTTCGCCCTCAAGCCCGATCCTCCAGTACGGAATATTGAACGTCCGCTCCTTCTGGTCGTCACGAGGGCTCGAACCGCTCGTGCCCTTCCACGCAATATCGGTGTTCTTGACCGAGCGATACTGAATCCCGAAGTCAAGAACGGCCAGGACGTTGGTGGTCGGCATATACTGCATACCGCAGCCCAATTCGAACGCGGCCTGCTTGCTCTTTACCCGGATGCCATTGTCATCAACCCACGGATCATCGGCCCAGCCGGCGGAATCGACCTTCTGTCCGTGCGAGCCGAACGTGGCGGCGGCATGAGGCACGAAGTTGATGGTCGGGTTGTACTGGTAAATATACCGGCCGCCAATCATGAAGTCGTAATAACCATCAGGCTCGGTCAGCTTGTATCCCAGCGGCGACTCGTCTGTCCAAGTCCCCATCGAGTATGAGATCGCCACGTCCCATTTCCCGTCCTCAGGAGTGAGCCCCAGCGCCACCGTATACTTTGAGAAGCTGTACTTGGTATTCAACGTGTCGTCCCATTTACGGCTGTCGCTACCGTGAGAGTAACCAAACCCGAATCCGAACTGGGTCGTCCCAAACTTCCGACCATACAGCAGATCGATTCGACGGTTCGTGCTCCGGGTATTGATTATCACATCGGACGGTTTAGCCGCGCCGTATTCGTACCACCAGTAGTTGCTGGTAAAACTGTAATTGGATATCTCGCTCGTCGAATATGTCGATGGAAGATCGTCCGGACCGAGCGAAATGTACGTACCAAGTACCCAGGGATTGCTTTCACTGAATTTCCAGTGAATGCCGAACTGATAGAAATCATCGAACCCCTGATAGTTCTCCATCTCGGCAATGCCAAGGTTCGGGTACTGGTTGATCCGGCTGGGATAGAGCCAGATGTTGGCATCGTCCAGCAGGACATTGTTGTTGTTGCCCATGGTGAGCACGCGGGTCCGCGTCGCGAACGCCATCGAACCCAGAGCAAACACCAACACGAGAGTGAGAATTAGCAGTTTTCTCATTGTTCCTTTTCCTCTATTACAGTTGGTTTTGATGTCAAACACTCGATACCCCCCAATGTCATCCTGACACCGGTTAAGGCATCCCTTGCCCTACGTTTCTTTCGCTTCCTGCCCTCCTTTCCGCGCCAGAGTACGTATAGCGCCACACAGCTAAGCCGCCTGTACGCCCACCCTCACTCCGTCACCGGAGCCGAAACAGACGTAAACGCGACTTGTGGAATCCTTTCAAGCTGGGCAATGCTATACAATTATCAATTCCGATTCAAGTAAAAAAACGCACAAACTGGTCAAACACAGTGCTCTTTTCCTTTGAACGGACGGGGCTTATTATCTTATTGTCCCTCAATACGTTCCGTCGGAGTATCTACTGTCGGTCCGGATTTCGTCGTCAAGATCACGAAAGAAAATCGTGGTGTTCGGTCAAATACAGAGCTATTTCAGCCGTTGCCAAATGGATTCGAGTTCTTGCAGCGAGTAGTCGTCGAAAGCCCGGCCGCTCGCCCGCACTTCGTCCTCAAGTCTTCCGAACCGATCTCGGAACTTATCAAGCGCCTTCCTGAGAGCGATCTCCGGCTCGATTTCCAGCTTGCGCGCAAATGATGCGGTCGCAAAGAGCAGATCACCGATCTCCTCGGTCATGCGTTCCTTGTCCGGTTTCGCACTGACTGTCAATTCCTTTCGGCATTCCCCGAGTTCTTCCTCGATTTTGTCAACCACATCGCGGGCATTTGCCCAATCAAAGCCAACTCCCCCCGCCTTCTCTCCCATGCGAAAGGCCATCGTAAGCGCCGGCATCGTACGCGGCAGTCCGCCAAGGACCGAGGGCTTCTCCCCCGTAGTCGTTTTGATTCTCTCCCACTGATCCCGGACTTCCTTGGGATTCAACTCCTTACGTTCGCCGAAAACATGAGGATGACGGTGAATGAGCTTCTCCACAACACCCGCAACAGCGTCATTGATCGTGAACTCCCCTCGTTCGGAAGCAAGCTGCGCGTGGAAAACGATTTGAGTCAAAAGGTCTCCGAGCTCTTCCTTGAGATCTTCGAGTTTCCCGGACTCGATCACCTCCACCACCTCGTAAGCCTCTTCGATCAAATACGGCAGCAGACTATGATGAGTCTGTTGACGGTCCCAGTTGCACCCCTCGGGCGAACGGAGGATTGCCATCACCAGCACAAGCCGCTCGAACGGCGTGAGGTTGGGGTCATTCACCCGATCATTGAGGTTGTTCATCTGCCGAGATAAATCCTTGCGCTATAAAGTAATGCCCAGCTCCATCAACAGGTGCCGCCCCTTGACAAACTCAGCCATGACGCCTATTATGCACGGCTAAAGAGCTACGGCTCCGTCATTTCCGGCGGCCGCCGAATATAACGAGCGGGAAACAGATGAGCAACAATACCGAAAGCAAAGATAAGAAATCCTCCGCCTACGATCCGCACGAGGTTGAGGACCGCATATACGCGAACTGGTTGACCGCCGGCTATTTTCACGGCGACCCTAATTCTCCTCAAAAGGCATACTCCGTGGTGATACCCCCGCCGAACGTCACCGATGTCCTTCATCTCGGTCATGCACTCAACAATACCGTTCAGGATATCCTGGTACGGCGCCATCGCATGGATCGCTTTGCCACTGAGTGGCTTCCCGGATGCGATCATGCCGGGATCGCAACACAGGTGATTGTCGAACGCCAATTGACTAAAGAAGGGACCAACCGCCGCCAGCTCGGCCGGGACAAGTTTGTCGAACGGACACGGTCCTGGGCCTACCGTAACAAAGATATCATCCTCGGGCAGCTTCGGAAGATCGGCTGTAGTTGCGACTGGGAGCGAACCCGCTTCACCCTCGATGATGGCCTGTCCAACGCCGTTGCGCTGACGTTCAGACATCTCTATGACAAGGGCTGGATCTACAAAGGGAACCGGATCGTCAATTGGTGCATATCGTGCAAGACCTCCCTGTCCGACGATGAAGTCGAACGCGAGAACAAAGACAGCCACCTCTGGTATATCAAATACAAACTCAAAGGGGCCGACGATTTCCTGACCGTCGCCACCACCCGTCCGGAAACCATGCTCGGCGACACGGCACTGGCAGTCTCTCCCAAAGATAGCCGGTACAAGAAATATGTGGGCAAGACCGTCATCCTGCCGATTCTCGAACGCGAGATACCCATCATCGCCGACAGTTACGTTGACCCCGAGTTCGGCACCGGCGTAGTAAAAGTCACCCCCGCCCACGACCCGAACGACTTTGAGATTGGCAAGCGTCATGACCTCGAAGAGATCAACATCCTCAATATCGACGGCACCCTCAATGAGAACGCCGGCAAATATAAGGGACTTGACCGCTTCGAGGGACGCCGGCAACTGGTCGATGACCTGCAAAAACGCGGGCTGATCGAGAAGGTCGACAAGTACGAACTGGTGGTCGGCACCTGTTATCGCTGTCACAACATTATTGAGCCTTATCTTTCCGAACAGTGGTTCGTGAAAATGAGCGAGATGGCCCAACCGGCAGTTGAGGCTGTCAAGACCGGCAAGCTCCGGTTCCACCCGGATTACTGGACCAAAACCTATCTGCACTGGATGGAAAACATCCGCGACTGGTGCATCTCCCGCCAACTCTGGTGGGGACATCGCATCCCGGTCTGGTACGCCGAAGACGGCACCATGTTCATCTCTGCCACCAGACCGACCGCAGAGCAGTGCAAACCATATGACCCTGCGTCCCTCAAGCAGGACGATGATGTCCTGGACACGTGGTTTTCCTCTTGGCTCTGGCCTTTTTCGACCTTCGGGTGGCCTGAGCAGACACCGGAACTCCAGAAGTTCTATCCGACCAAAGTGCTCGTGACCGCCTCGGAGATCATTTTTCTATGGGTCGCCCGCATGGTGATGGCCGGCTACGAGTTGATGGGGGAATGTCCGTTCACCGACGTCTATATCCACGGCACAGTGCGCGACGCTAACGGCATCAAGATGTCCAAATCACTCGGCAACGGCATCGACCCGCTCGAGATCATCGAAAAATACGGCGCCGACTCGCTCCGCATCTCCATGGTGCTTGCCACACCGGACGGCCAGGACCCCTGGATCAGCAAGAACACGTTCGAGGGGGGCCGCAATTTCGTCAACAAACTGTACCAGGTGTCGCGGTTCGTAATGATGCGCCTCGACGGTCGCCCGCCGGTGCTCGACAAAGTGGACGACACCGATCTGGTCCTGTTTGATCGATGGATACTCTCCCGCCTCGAGGGGACAATCGAGAACGTCAACAAGGCGTTCGCCGAGTACCGCCTGTCCGCTGCCGCCAAGACCCTGTACAATTTCGTGTGGGATGATTATTGCTCGTGGTATATCGAGTTGATCAAGCCGGACCAGCCGGGGCAGCCGATCCGCGAGAACTCCCTCAATGTCGCCACCTATGTGCTCCAGCAGATTCTTCGGCTCATGCACCCGTTCGTGCCGTTTGTCACCGAGGAAATCCAGCGCCAGTTATCGGGCGATGACAAGCGGACACTTGTGCTCGGTCCGTGGCCTTCCACCGATGGACGCCACAAGGACCTGAGGTTGGAGAACAGTCTGAAACAGATACAGGATGTGGTGACGGCTGTTCGTTCCATGCGCTCTGAGCTCAATGTCCCGCCCGGCAAGAAGGCGGACCTGTATATCAAAGTGAACGAACCGTCGCTGGGCACACTGCTCCAGAACCATATCGAGTATTTCCGCTCGCTGGCTCGTGTGGAGCAGTTGCACTGCGGCACCGATGTCAAGAAGCCGCCGTTTTCTTCATCAGCCGTAATCTCCGGCGCCGAGGTATTTTTGCCGCTCTCCGGGCTGATCGATCTGGAAACGGAAAAGGGACGCCTTCAAAAGAATCTGGACGAGTTGAAAGTGCAGCTTGAGAAGATTTCCAAGAAGCTGGCGAACGCCGATTTTCGTTCCAACGCCCCGAAGGACATTATCGATCGGGAAAAGGCCAAGAAGGAAGACTACCAGGAGCGGATCGAGAAACTCAACCGCAACCTCGAGCAGATCATGGGGTGGTGAGTTCTGTGCCGCACCTAACAGGTGCGCCTCCCCTTTGTTCGGTCAGGTCCTGCGACGCCGCGAGCGTCGTGTGACCTGACGGTCCCGCCCTCATTCCGCCGTAAGCCCTCCATTCCTCACGTTCGTCATTGCGAGCCCCGCTTCGAGCGGGGCGTGGCAATCTCGTTCCGTTGTAAGGCGGCAGACTGCCCACCATGTACGGTGGACCGACTGACCGAGGCGTCATTCCGAGAAGGCCCGCGCTTCGCGGACCGACGAGGAATCTGTCACGCACATCCATGCACACCTTGACGTGTCAGCGCATTCTCGCCGTCGTCGGATTGTCACGTCGTCCGCCTTCGGCGGACTCCTCACAATGACAGTTGAGCGGAAACGAGAGTCGCCCTCGTGTGTCATTCCCGCGTCAAGCGGGAACCCAGCGGGTGCCTCTGCCGTCTGTTCGAGCGGAGTCGAGAACCGCGTGCAGCCAGAGCTGGCTTCGCACACAAACAAGAAGACCGCCCAGAGGGGTCGGACGGTCTTCAACGGGAATGGGAAGGATATAAAACGGCAGTCAGTTCCGGTGCTTGTGTGCCAGTTCACCAAGAAACGTTGCCAGGCTCTTGGCTCCGGCGGCATCCGGATACGACGCCATCTCCAAAGGGAGTACGTAGTCAACTGCGTGTCCAATGGACTCGCCGACAAATTTGCGTATCGTCTCAGTCAATCGTCGGCCCGCCGCCTCCGCCCCCTGGCGCGAGGTTTCGGGAAACAACAACGCCAGCGAACTCTGGTCTACAAAACTGACCACATCGCTGGCTCTAATGTGTGCCCGCACAGCACCCTCGATCCCGGACAATCGGTCCGGACTCCAACCGCCCAGCAGGTTTTCCAGACCGGACAGGTCTATGACCACCAGCGAGACAAAGATCCGGTACCGCTCGGCCCGTTTTAGCTCAATCCCCGCGTGGCTGAGAAACGGGTCTCCACTCACAAGAGACATGCTCGTGCTGTCATTCATAGCTCACTCCGTCCAGGTGCCCGTACCTGTTCAACCTTAGTACAGCAACATTCATTCCATAATTCTGAACGCCCGGTTATCCACAGCTTTTCTACATGAGTTTATACATCGCACGGTAACAGAGCGCGCACAACCTGCTTTCGTACAGAAAGTTATGAATGAACCTGCTGTGGCGTGACATCAGCGCGGCTGTTCAGCAATGTTCAGAAATTATGCAGGGTTTTGCAGGAATGTGGTGGGGTGGCCAGTAAATGCGAGACCGGCTGGATCGGCGCAATGATTGTTACTTGGCGGTATTGAGATTGTAGTCTTTGATCTTGTACAGCAACGACCGGTAGCTTATCTGGAGAATCTCAGCCGCTTTCCGCCGGTTCCAGTTCGTCTTGTTAAGGACTTCGGCGATGAGCTTCTTTTCTTCGTCGGCGACCGTGCGGCCTACGCGGTTTTTGAGGGCAAACGAATCGGTTCCATTCCCTGCCGGCGTCTCAGCCGGCATCATTTCCTGGTGGTGTGGGGCCGTATGCAGAGGGGCCGGCGAAAATTGGCTCGTTGCAATGAGTTCTCGGATAATGCTCTCGTCACCTCGTACTACTACCTGTTTGATCATATTCTCGAGCTGCCGGACATTCCCAGGCCAGCTGAAATTGACCAACTGGTTGACCGTATCCGGCGAAAGTTGCCCGTATTCGCGTTTGTACAGCCTATTGTACTTGTCGAGGAAATGAGTCACCAGCAGTGAAATATCTTCACGTCGCTCGCGCAGTGGGGGAAGAAGCAAGGTGATCTCATTGAGGCGATAAAACAGGTCGTCGCGAAAACCATGCTCGGCAATCGCCCGCTCCAGGTTTCGGTTGGTGGCACAGATAATCCGGACATCGACGTGGATGTTGTGGATACCCCCCACCCTCACGAACTCCTGCTGTTCCAGCACCTGAAGCAGCTTGGACTGGAGCTCGAGCGGCATGTCCCCGATTTCATCGAGGAACATCGTCCCTTTGTTAGCCAGCTCAAAGCGTCCCTGTTTCTGCTTGTGAGCACCGGTGAAGGCTCCCTTTTCGTAGCCGAACAGTTCCGCCTCAAGGAGGTCGCGCGGAATGGCGGCACAGTTCACTTTGACAAACGGGTGGTCCCGCCGGCCCGACAACTGGTGCAGCGAACGAGCAACTATCTCTTTGCCGGTACCGGATTCTCCCCGGATAAGGACAGTCAGTTCCGAGTCGGCAACCTGTTCGATGATAGCTTTAACACGGCCCATTGCGCCGGAGTCGCCGATAAATCCGGCGTAGCTGCTTTTTGACTGGAGCTCTTTTCTGAGATCACTCACCTCGCGTTTGAGCCGTGACTTTTCAAGGACCCCGTTGATATGGATCTCGACTTCTTTGACATCGAACGGCTTGTCGATAAACTCCGCAGCCCCCAGTTTCACCGATTCCACCACGTATTTGGTGTCACCATGCCCGGAGATCATGATCACATCCGGGCGCCCCTCGAGTTTGTTGAGTTTTTCGAGCACCTCCAGACCGGTCATGCCCGGCATTTTGATGTCCAGCAGGATGAGGTCCGGCTTTTCGGTCGAGACCATCTGGATCCCCTCAATGCCGTCTCGCGCGGAGACAAACTCGAAACTGTTGGCGAGTCCCTCGGTCAGGATCCAAGAAACCTTCGGGTCATCATCGATGACGAGTATTTTTACCTTTGGTTTGGCCATATCTTGCTTGGACTTACTTCACTGGAAAGTATCGGCAGGGGTCCGAACAAATCAAGTCCGTTTTTGAGGTTTATTGCCACTTTTCGGCAAATCTGTGCAGCTATGCAGTGGCGGGAATCGGGAAATAGACAGTGAAGCAGGTGCCGACCCCTTCTGTCGACTCTACCTTGAGTGTGCCACCATGAGCGGATATGATCCGTTCGACTACTGCCAGTCCAAGTCCGGTACCAGTTTCTTTGGTGGTGTAATAGCGGTCGAATATCTTGGCCAGGTTCTCTTTCTTTATGCCGAATCCTGTATCGGCCACCCTGATCGCCAAATAGTCCAGCTTCTTGTGTTCCGGTCTCTCTTTGAGACCGGTGACGGTCAAGGTCCCCCCTTTCGGCATGGCATCGACAGCATTGATGAACAGATTCAAGAACAGTTCGAGGACCTGGTTCTTATTGACGATTATCTCATAGTCGAATTCATCGAAAGCGGTCTTGAAAGCCACCCGTTTCTTGCGCATGTCGGGACCGACCAGCTCTGATGCGCGGATGATGATCTGCCGAAGATCCGTCTTGGTTGTCTCGTACTTATTGGGATTGGAAAAGTCGACCAGTTCGCGCACCAGCTCGTTCATGCGGTAGATCTCGTCCTCGACCGTTTTGAAGAACTCGGAGCGTTCGGTCAATTCCGGCCAGCGCTGGCGGATGATATCGAGTCCCCCCTTGATGGAGGTGAGCGGTTTGCGCAAGTCGTGGGAGATCTCCGAGATCATGTTCCCCATAGTCAGCAGACGGGTGGCGTTGAGGAGCGATTTCTCCCGTTCAAACAGGAGGGCCGCCTGCGATATTACCAGCCTGGCCAGCGAAACATCATCCCGGCTGTAGCGGCGGTCCGACCTGGCGCCAAGACAGAATACATAGGCCAGTTCGCTGCTCCGGAGGATCGGCACGGCCATGAAAGCACCCGACGGATTCGGATAATGCACGTGGTCACTGAGGCGGGCGGCCACAATGGCCGATACCCGCGACACATCTCCCAGATCAACGTTCTCGAGATCCAGGCCCCCCAGCATCATGCTGTCGCGCGACATGCGGCTAAGGTCGATCCGTCCGCTTTCCGTCAGGGGGATATCGGCCAGACCAACTGCGCCATCGGGGACAAGTGTGCCGGTTGCGGCGATCCAGTTGAACCAGATGGCGTAATCGATGGGAAATACGCGCTGCAATTTCTTCACCAGCACGTTTCGAAAACTCGCGATAGTCTGGATGTTGGGCAACTCGTTTGATATTTCGTGGAGGATCTCAAATTCTTCCAATCGCCGCCGGCTCTTCTCGAATTGGTAGGCGTCATCGACCGCAATCGCCGCCTGCGAGGCAAACGTGCTGAGGAGGCGGAGGTCATCCTGCGTGAACGGTTTGCCCTCCTGCTTGTTGGCCATATTGATGACCCCGAGAACATCGTTCTTGATGCGGAGCGGTGTGCAAAGCAGGGATGCGGTGCCGTACCGTTCCTGGTTGATCCGCCGAAAGCGCTCATCGTGTTCCACATCGACCACCATCAGGGCTTCGCCGGTGTGGGCCACGTATCCGGCAATCGACTCACCAATAGGAAGACGGGTTGAATGAACGATTGTCTCATCGAGGCCGATGGCAGCCTCGATAGTGAGGAACTCCCTGGCCTCATCGAGCAGCATGATCGAGCCGACCTGCGCCTCGGTCACGGCCGAGGCGAGCACCACGATCTGGCGGAGCAGTTCGGAGAGATTGAGCGATGAACCGATCGATTTGCCCGCCTCGTACAAGGCATTCAGTTCGCCGATGCGCCGCTGGAGTATGATGTTGGAGAGTTTAAGCTCTTCCACCAGGCGAAGACGCGCCAGCTCCGCGCGCCGCTTGTCTATCGCCCGTTTGACCGCCAATTCCAGGTGGTGAAACTCGACCGGTTTGAGCAGGTAGTCGTACGCCCCTTTGCCGATAGCTTCGAGCGCAGAATCCAAAGAGGCATACCCGGTCATCAGGATGACCGGGATCCCTTCGTCCACTTCTTTGACGGCACGGAGTATTTGGATACCGTCCATCTCCGGCATCTTGATATCGGTCACCACCAGATCGACTTTCTCGGTCCGAATGACTTCGACCGCCTCGACTGACCGCTGGAAACCGGCCACTTGGTAGCCATCTCCCTGCAGCAGAGCGGTCAGCGAGTCGCACATCCGCTTCTCGTCGTCGATGATGATGATCTTCTCGCTCATGTGATCTGGCGTCCCTTGTCCTTCGGAGCGGTCGGCAGACTGATGGAGAAGCAGCCGCCGGGATGAAGGTTTCTGAATGTTATCGACCCGTTGTGGCTGCGGATTATGCTGTGACAGACCGAAAGTCCAAGTCCGGTCCCCTTCCCGGGCTCCTTGGTCGTGAAAAACGGGTCAAACACGCGAGGCACCAGTTCTTCGGGAATTCCCGGACCGGTATCACAGAAATCAATGGTCAGGCTCTCCCCCTCGGCGTAAACGGAGATGGTCAGTCGGCCGCTTTCCGGCATGGCGTCACGCGCATTGATGATCAGGTTCAGAAACACCTGTTTCAGATTGTCCGCTACCGCCAGAACAGCGGGCGTTGGCGCGTCTATCCGCGTTTCCAGCGCGATATTATTGGCCGCCAGCAGTCGTTCGGTCAGCACCAGCACCTCGGCAATGATGGGCGGTACCGAGAGCGGCTCGAACTTGAGCGGCTTGGGACGGTGGAAGTCGAGCAATTGTCGCACAATGGCCGCGATGCGATCGATCTCCTGCTCGACGATCCCGGTAAAGGCACGGACATCGCTACTTGCCGCGGCCGCTCGTTTGATCAGGACCAGATAGTTCTTGATGATACCGAGCGGGTTGTTCACTTCGTGCGCGATCTTCGCGGACATTTCTCCCAAAGCCGCCATCCGTTCCGACTGGATGAGCTGTTCCTGTGCGGCGCGCAACTGTTGAGTGGCCAGCCGCTCCCCCTCGTACAGGCGTGCGTTTTCAATTGCCACCGCGATCTGGTTGCCAAGTATGGAGAGAAACTCGATATCGTCGGTCTGAAACTCGCGACCGGAGATCTTATCCGCCATAGCGAAGATGCCGATGAGGCGCGTCTGATATATCAACGGTACTATGATGCCCGGATCAAAACAGAGCAGGATGGCCGTCTCAGAAGGCGTGGCGAGGTCTTTCAGCAACTCGGCGGTCAGGACCGGACGATTCAGTTTCGTCAGGTACTCTGCTACACGGGAGCTGGATTCGAACTGGTGTTCCGGTGGCGGGAAGTTGCCCGAGCCCTTGTATTTGGTGAGATAGAACTTCTCCCCCTGTCCATCCTTCTTGAGGAAGATCGCGCCTTTGAGCGCTCCAACCTGCCCCAGACAGGTAAAGATGAACGTGTCGAGCAGTGACTGGTATTTGAGGACAGCGCTGAAGTTCCGGCTGATCTCGAAAATGGTGTAAAGATCGAAGATCTTTCTCTTGAGTTGGCGGTTGGTCTCGGTCAGCAGGACCAGCTTGTCCTCAAGCTCCCCCTTGAGTTCCTCAAGCGACTCGCCCGTCGGACCGTCGTGGCCGCCGGGCTTGGCGGCCGGAACCGCAGCCGGTTTGCCGCTTTTTTTCAACCGTTTCACCATTTCAATTTACCGTATATGCTCAAGAACTCGCCTACCAGGTAGTGTGAACCGGACACGACTATTATATCGTCAGGTGTCAGGGAGCGCACCAGCCTTTCGTACGCACCGCGTATATCGTGGCTGCGGCGCGCCGTCATGCCCAATTCAGTGCAGATCTGCTGCATCTCGCGCGTGTCGCCGCTGCGCTTAGTCTTCAGTCTCACGATGTCGATCGATGCCGCGATCTCGGACAAGGATTTGAACATCTCACGATGCTGTTTCTTCTTCACGAACCCAACAATTACCGCAGCCCTTCGGCTGGGAAATTTGAGCTTGAACGCCTCTACGAAGGCAGACACACCGCCCATGTTGTGGCCGACATCGAGGATCACGGTGGGCCGGTGTGGCAAGCGAAGAATCTGAAAGCGGCCCGCCCAGGCGGTGCCTTCAATGCCTCTCTGCACTGCCGCCTTCGTCAGCACAACTCCCCGTTTCTTGAGCACGGAAACTGTCAGCAGGACCAACGCGGTGTTGCGCAGTTGGTGGACACCTATGAGCGATGGTTTCAGCGATCGCAAAGTCAACTGGTCAGAACGAAAATCAAGTTGCAGCGATCTCGGATGGATAATGAAGCTATCCTCTCTCAATCGATGCAAGGGCGCCCGCCGTGCTTCACACGTTCGCGACATCACTTCATCTGCCACTTTGGGCAGAAGCCCGATAACATGAGGCACGTGCGGTTTGATGATCCCGGCCTTCTCGCGAGCTATGTGTCTCAACGTTGAACCCAGAACATCCGTGTGATCGAAATTGATATCGGTGACGATCGTCATGATCGGTGCCAGGACATTGGTAGCATCGAGCCGTCCGCCGAGGCCAACCTCGATAACCCCGATGTCAATATGAGCGTCCGCGAAATGCCCGAACGCCAGCGCGGTCACCAATTCGAAAAACGAGAGTTTTTTTTTACGAGTTCAGGGCGATGCGCATTGATGAAGCGGGTCACCACCCGGCGCGGGATCATCTCACCGTCCACCCGGATGCGTTCGCGGAAATCGACCAGATGAGGCGACGTATACAAACCGGTGCGGTACCCCTGTGCCCGGAGAACGGCATCGAGCATAGCGGCCGTGGAACCCTTACCGTTGGTGCCGGCGATATGAATGGTACGATATGCGCGCTGGGGGTTTCCGAGTCGGTCGAGAAAGGCGGTGATATTCTCAAGCCCGAGTTTCATACCGAAGAACTCGCGGCTGAGAATGAACCGCTCGGCCTGGGCGTAGGAGTGACGCTTCACCGCTGCCTCCAGAAATAATGCAGAAGTTTGACCAAGGTGTCTCTCATGTCCTTACGGTCCACGATCTTGTCCAGGAATCCTTTGTCGAGAAAGAATTCTGATGACTGGAACCCTTCGGGCAGATCCTGTCCGATCGTCTGTTGAATGACACGCGGCCCGGCAAATCCCAGGAGCGCCTTTGGTTCCGCGATGATGACATCTCCAAGCGACGCATACGACGCCATAACGCCGGCGGTGGTCGGATTGGTCAGCACCGAGATATACGGAATTCTCTTTTCGGCCAGAATGGCAAGCAGCCCGGAGGTCTTGGCCATCTGCATCAGCGAGAGTATCCCCTCCTGCATACGGGCGCCGCCGGAGCACGAAACGATGATCAACGGTATTTCTTTCTCGATCGCGCGCTCGATGGCGCGTGCGATTTTTTCGCCGACCACTGACCCCATGGAACCACCGATGAAGGAAAAATCCATGATCGCAAATGAGACCGGCATGCCGTCGATCTCGCCCAGGCCGCTGATAACTCCCTCCACGCTTTCTGCCTTTTCCTGCGCAGCCTTCAGTCGGTCAGGATACCGCTTGGAGTCTTTGAAACCGAGAGGGTCGACTGACGACAGCATGTTGTCGAACTCCTCCAGGCGGCCGCCGTCGAGGAGGATCTCAAGGTACTTGCGGCTGGATATGCGGAAATGGTAACTGCACTTGGGGCAGACCCAAAGCAGCGTTTCCATTTTCTTGGTATAGACTATCTCGCCGCAGGACTCGCACTTGGTCCAGAGTCCCTCGGGAATATTCCGTTTTTCCTGCGGGACCAGTCCCGATTTGGCTTTACGAAACCATTCCATAGTCGATCCGCCGTTACGGTCGGGTCAGGTATCTCACCATCACCTGGGCATCCTCGATCGGACGGCGATAATAATTGCGCCGCCGATAGAGCTGTTCGAAGCCGAACTTTGTGTAGAAGGCGATGGCGGCTGCATTGGAGATACGGACCTCCAAAAGCAGCATTTCGCACCGGTGTTCATTAACGATGTCCAAGATACGCTGCATCAACCGGTTGGCAACTGATTTTCGACGCCACGCCGGCGCCACCGCGATATTCGCCAAATGCGCCTCCTGGGCCACAATAAGATAGCAGGCATAACCGATTATTTCTCCCCGGCATTCCGCCACCAGCCCGCCCCAGTCGGGACTCTCGAGCTGCTCCTCAAACGCCTCTCGCGGCCACGGGTCAGGGAACACCAATCGCTCCATAGCCAGTACGGTATCGATATCCTGCGGCCCAAGATACCGGATTGTGATTGCCGGTTCAGCCCTGTCGGTTTCGCTGTTCAAAACGAATCTCCGCCTGAGACTTTTGAAGGTACAACGGTTCGAGCGTGGTGAGGTCGTCCGGCCGGCCCTGTTCCAGTCGCAACCTACCAAGTTGCAGAAGGTAGGCCGCATCGAATGACAACTCGGATTGGCCATCGGGACTTCGCAATCGCGGAAGCGAATGTTGCAGATCGAATCCGATCGCCACATGATGAAGCTCTCCACTCTCTTGTATCACCTGTTCGTGCGTTAGAATGCGAATCTGGTTCAGATCACAGGCGCCATTTACTACGGTACCCATGAACAGTTCATCTTTCTTGAGAGGGATGAGAACACGGATTGGCTCGCGCATTTCCGACAGGCGGTAGGCCGCAACCTCGAACGTACTTATGCCCACAACGGGCAGGTGGAGCGCCACGGCCATCCCCTTTGCGGCTGCAAGGCCGATGCGAAGACCGGTAAACGAGCCGGGGCCGATCGAGACAACTATGCCGTGGAGATTTCGAGTCGTCAGCCCAGCCGACGCCAATAGCTCCCCGATCTTCTTGGTCAACACTTGCCCGTGCGAGCGCTCCATCAACTCTTCTGATTTCACCAGCCGGTCGGCACCGAAGCTCACCGCCAGTTTGAGCGCTCTGGTGGAGCTGTCGATTGCCAGCAGATTGTCAAATGGACTCACGACTGCTCCACAAGCGCGATGTCGATAGTGCGCCGGGTGTCATCGACCAGCGTGAACTCGATGAGATAGTATCGTGCCGGCAGGAGAAATTCGGCCCGTTCTCCCCATTCGATGACCGTGATACCGTCACGACTCAGATATTCGTCCCAACCGATTTCATACAGCTCAACCACGTCGCTGAGGCGGTAGAGGTCGAAATGAAACAGCGGCGGCTTGCCGGGGTACTCGTTGACGAAACCATATGACGGCGACGTGACCAGTTGGTCGTCAATACCCAAGCCTTGTGCCAGGCCCCTGACGAAAACAGTTTTGCCGGCACCCAGCGGGCCTTTGAGCACAATGACCTCACCGGTGTGAAACGAGGTCGCCAGCCGCTTGGCCAGAGCCAGCGTCTCCAGTTCCGAATGTGATGTGATGCTGAGCGCGTGCACGGTCATTTGGGACGTAGCACGGCCACCGGCACCACCATTTCATCAAGCGAGATGCCGCCATGCTGGAACGAGTTCTGGAACTGTCGCACCATCTCGTTGTAATTGTTCGGATACACGAAATAGAAATCTTCTTTGGCCAGAATATAGGTGGTAGCCAGATTGAATTTCGGCAGGCGCCACTGCTCCGGTTTCTTGATGAGGATCGATTCCTTGGGATCCGAGTTTAAGTTGTCGCCGTATTTGTAGCGCAGGTTTGTTGAGGTGCTCCGTTTTCCGTGCGCCATGGTGCCGCGCTGACACAACACCGAGCCATGGTCTGATGTGATGACCACCGTGAACTTACGCGAGGCGAACGCCTTGATGATGGCGAAAAGCGGTGAATGAACAAACCAGGTTTGCATGAGCGTCCGAAACGCCGCCTCGGTGCCGGCGATCTCCTTGAGGATGACATTATTGGAGCGTCCGTGCGCCAGAATATCGAGGAAGTTGAAGACGAACGTGACGAGCGCCGAATCGAAAAAGTCCGCTACGCGCTTGGCGTATTCCTCCCCCTCCGTATTGTTGTACACTTTGAGGTACTTGAACTGCTTGTCCAGCCGGATCCCCTGACGGGCCAGGTTGTCCGCCAGGAAGCGGTCTTCCATGCGGTTGAGCGAGCCCTCGTCCTGGACCTTGTAGTTGTCCGGGTAGGTGCGGTCGATGTCATCGGGAAACATCCCCGCGAACAGCGCGTTGCGCGCAAAGGGCGTGGCACTCGGCAGAAGGGAAAAGTAATAGTGCCTTTCCACATTGTAAAACTCCGCCACCAGCGGTTCGACCAGCATCCACTGGTCCAGCCGCATGCAGTCCACCACGATGAAGAGAACCTTTCGCTTCTGCTTCAGTTCGGGGACGACAAAGCTCCCCACCACGTCGGGTGAGAGCATGGGGCGCTTTTCCGACGACAGCCACCGCAGATACCGGCTTTCTATGTACTTGGTGAACTCCGTGTTCCACTCCCGGTGTGTCCCATCATGCGTGTCCCTGAGTCCCGGGTCGTTGCCGCGGTCGAGTTCCAGATTCCATTCGGCGATCAGGCGCGCCGCTTCGTGCCAATCCCGTGGCTCAATGTCGCCATAGAGCTTCTGGCTGAAACGGTTGATCTCGGTGATATAGCGCCGCATCGAGGAGGAGCTGATGATCCGTTTGGCATCAAGGATCCGCTTGATGACCAGCAGGATCTGCGAAGGGATGACCGGCTTGACAAGGTAATCATCGATCTTCTGCCCGATCGCCTGATCCATCAGACTCTCTTCTTCGGATTTGGTCACCATCACGACCGGCAGATGCGGCCTGAGGTCTTTGATCTCTTCCAGGGTGGAGAGGCCATCTTTGCCGGGCATATGCTCATCCAGGAGCACCAGGTCATACGCCTGATTCTGGACAGCCGCCACCGCATCATCACCCGACATGACGGGCGTAACGGCAAACCCGCGCTTCTCCAGAAAGAGAATGTGCGGTTTCAGCGAGTCGATCTCGTCATCGACCCACAGGATTTTCTTCTGATCGACTGTTGTCGCCATTCTTCACCCGTCGATTAGCTTGTTCGAGCGGCAAGGCCAAACGAAAGATCGTCTCACCGGGCTGTGATTTGTCCAGCCAGATGCGTCCGCCGTGATACTCTACGATGATCCGTCGCACCAACGTCAGGCCAAGTCCCCAGCCTCGTTTTTTGGTCGTGAAACCGGGCTGAAAGATCTTCCGCGCCGCGGCCGGCGTTATACCTTTGCCGCTGTCTTTTACTTCCACTTCAATGTGTCGTCCGTCCCCCGAAGGTGTAGTTCTCAAGTCGATTGCACCGGTTTTGGAGTCGACTGCCTCTATGGCGTTCTTCGTCAGATTCTCAAGCGCCCAGGTGAATAGTTCCGGATTCAGGGGAACCGTCGGAATCTCGCCAGGGTTAAACCGGATCTGTATTCCTTTGCCCTGAAACGGCAGGCGCCGGCGATAATAGTCCGCCACTTCCTGCACCAGTTCATTCGCGTCGGACATCCGGAGTTCCGGGGTCGACCCGATCTGTCCGAAACGGTTGGTGACGCGCTGAAGCCGTGCGATATCCACTTTCATATTGTCAACGATTGAGCCAAGCTGCTGGTTCGCGGACGCTGAGCCGCGCTCGGCACACTCTCCCTCGATCATTTCAATCCACCCCATGAGCGACGACAGCGGCGTCCCAAGCTGGTGTGCCGTCTCCTTGGCCATGCCAACCCAGATATGCCGCTCTTCGCTGCGCCGGATGGTCTGGAAGCCGATGATTCCCACCACCATGAACGCCAGCACAATGCCGATCTGGATAAACGGCATGATGCGAAGCTGATTGATGACTTCGGAATCGCCGTAGAGGAAATAGTTGACATGCTTGCCGGCAAAGTAAAGCGGATACTCACCATTATGGCCGTGCATCGAAGCGGCTTTCAGTCGCAACAGCGCATGGGACGTCGCGGTGGTGTCCTCGGGCGAAATGCCTGCCAGGTTTCGCCAGTAGAGCGGCTCGTGCATCGAGTCGGTCACGATGATCGGGAAGGTGGCCTTGACGATGATCTCGTTGAAGATGAACTGAAGCTCGTTGCCCGAGGTCGGCGAATTGGCGGCCAGCTGCCACAACTTGACGTATTTCTCCACCTGGTCCCGCGTGTCATGCTGCAGCTGCCGGATAACCGCGAACGTGTACCAAATGAACATTGTGGAGATAACGATCACTCCGATCAGGAGGAACACTTTCAGATACGTGGACTTCCCGATATACAGATCGGACGTCCGCGGGAGGATTCGCCCGGACCACGCCATCAGCCGATCTTTTCCATTCCGCGCATGTATGGCCGAAGCGGTTCCGGTACGGTAACGGTGCCGTCGGCGTTCTGATAATTCTCGAGTATGGTCGGAACCAGTCGAGCCAGCGCCAGGCCTGAGCCGTTGAGCGTGTGGGGGAATTTGACGGTCTTATCGGTGTCGCGAAACTTGCAGCCCATGCGGCGCGCCTGGAAATCCTCGAAATTCGACACGGAAGAGATTTCGAGATACTTCTCCACTCCTGCCGCCCAGAGTTCGATGTCAAAGCACTTGGCAGACGCGAACGAAAGGTCGCCGGAAGCAAGCATGGATATCCGATACGGCAGCTTGAGACCCTGGACTATCTTCTCGGCTTGAGCCAGAAGTGAATCCAGTTCGCCGTAGGAATTTTCCGGTCTGACAATCTTAACCAGCTCAACCTTGTCGAACTGATGCACGCGGATCATCCCTCGGGTATCCTTGCCGGCGGCGCCGGCCTCGCGGCGAAAACAGGGTGTGTAGGCCACCATGTAGATCGGAAGCTGCTCGTGCGAAAGTATCTCCTGCTTGTAGAGATTCGTCACCGGCACTTCGGCCGTCGGGATCAGCCACATCTGGTCCCCTTCGGTCTTATACATATCCTCCGCCAATTTGGGCAACTGCCCGGTTCCGAACATCGTGTCCGAGGTCACCAGGTACGGTACTTTGTGCTCAACGAAACCGGCAGCGGCGTGAGTGTCCAGCATGTAATTGACCAGCGCCCGTTCGAGCAGGGCACCAGCCCCTTTCAACACATAGAACCCTGATCCGGAAATCTTCGAGGCTCTGGGTAGATCCATAATCCCAAGCTTCTCACCGATCTCCCAATGGGGCAGGACCTTAAAACCGGGTTTCGGGATCTCGCCCCACTGCTTGACCACAACGTTGGCGGACTCGTCTTTCCCCACCGGCACCGATTCGTGCGGGATATTGGGGACCCAGATGAGCAGTCCGTTCATCTCATCTTCGAGCCGCCTCAGTTCGGCATCGTTCGCGGCGATCTCATCCCCCACCTTTCGCATCGCGGCAATGGTCGCTTCGACCGGTTCTCCGGCCTTCTTCTTTTTGGCGATTTCGTCTGAGACACGGTTTCGCTCAGCTTTGAGCTGGTCGGTCTTCTGAATGCCTTCACGTCGCCGGTGATCCAGCCGGAGGATGGCGTCAATATCACACGAGTGGTTTTTCTTGTTTATTCCGGCCTTGACCAGGTCTGGATGTTCCCGGATGAATTTAAGGTCAAGCATCTAATGTCCTGTCTGCCAATAGGTTCTTTCGTATTAGGTGGCAACTGGTGCGGCTACAGTATAGGGGATTGCAAGCGGCAAGTCAAACCCAGTCGGGTGGGCTGATGCTGCCGACAGTCGACGCCCTGTCCTCAGATTCCGCTTGCGCTTTCTGTATTGGGCTATAACTTAGAGGACTTTTGTAGAAGGAGCGACCACAGGACTATGGCCAAAGTTTGTGATATTTGCGGGAAAAAGCCGCTCAGCGGTCATCGGGTCTCACACGCCCACAACATCACCAAGCGACGCTGGATGCCGAATCTGCAGGAAGTCCGCGCGTATGTCAACGGAGTTCCCAAACGGCTTACGGTGTGCACGTCGTGCCTGAAGGCCGGCAAGGTCATCAAGAACGCGCAGGTCAAAACGGCAAAGCCGGCAGCGGCATGACATAAGGGGCGTCCCCCGGGTAATCTTGCCTTCGGCCCAGTTTACTCACCGCCCGGTCCCACGGGCGGTTTTCATTTATCCACCATCAACGCTTGAAAAGGTTGGCAATTTCACTACCGAGCATAGTCGAATGCGCCAGCATGGCAAGCGTGGCTTTTGTTTGTATCATACCGGCTACGAAATTGGAGTAGACGTCCGCGAAATCGGCATCGCGCAGCCGTGATTCGGCCGCGATCAGATTCTCTCGCGTAACTTCGAGCGAATCGCGACGCGACTCAAGGCCATATTTCTGCTCCGAGGCCAGATGTATCTCAACGGCGTCAAGTTCGCGTGTCGCCTCATCGATGATGGTCAGCGAATCCACAGCAAGGCTTCCGGATGACAGGTCCACCCCTGTCAACTCGCCGATATTGGCCAGCGCTCCGTCGTGCGTGCCGAACAGAAGCTGCCCGCCATACTCGGCACTGCGCACCGTGCGGTTGTAGCTCTCCACTAGAGCAGCGGCAGATGTCACAAAGGCTTCCTGGACCACCGGGTCGTTGCCCCCTTCGTTGGCGGCTCCGACCGCCAATGCTCGAAGCTCCCGCAATTGATCGTGCAATCCCAAGGTGGTTGAAGACGCAGCCTGATAGCGGCCGATCGACTGCGAGATCGATTCGATCTCGGCATTGAGCGAAGCGATCCGGCTGCGAAGCTGCTCGGATATAACCAGTCCTGCGGGGTCATCGGCGGCCGAGTTAATACGCCAGCCTGATGACAACTGCTGCAAGGCGCTGAACATGCGCGCATACGCCGAGCGGATAGCCGAAAGGCTGGGTCTGGCGGTATGGTTCGAAACAAGCGAACTCATCATAACCCCTCCCGGTGTGGGTGTCATGGTGTCGAGTAACAAATCCACAATAGCGAAGGCAAACCAGGTGCCTTCCCGACCGTCATTTGTATCACTTTGGATACTTTGAGGTTATGCACCGTCCGGAAATCGCGTTTTGAAAAAGTGATCAGACTTCATGGGGAAATGACCATACTATGGTGTCAGTCCATGACAAAGGGGAAATAGTAGCGCCGCCGGTAGGGTAGTTTGACCGGCGGCGCCGTTGAGGAACCAAACACCGTTGGGTTGATACAGTTGCGCTATATCAGTTGACCTGTTTGGTGATCAACATCTTGTCAAGTCGGCTTGCTTATCTCTATCTGTTCTGATCCAATCGCCGGATGTAGGCCGGAATGGTCCTGTCGTCCTCGCTGAAGATCGGCACGCGATGCCGGGTGTTGCCATTGCCGTTGCCGCCGGTCGGATGCGTCGATGTGCTGCTGAACATGGCGCTAGCGGCAATCGTGGTTTCCTGCGATTCGGAGGCTACCGCCTCCACCGGCTCGATAATTGTCGGAAGTGGACCGGGCGCGTGGTGCACTTCGGTGAAAGTCTCTTCGGGGAACAGAGAGATAGTCTTTCCCGGCTTCATCTCCTCGACTTTGCGTTCTTCGACCTTGACCGGCTCCTTCTTGGTTTCGCCGAGTCCGGTGGCGATCACCGTCACGCGCATCTTGCCGGGCATGGTGGGATCGATGACAGCGCCAAAAATGATGTTGGCGTCGGCGCCGGCCTGTTCATAGATCAACGATGTCGCGGTGTTGACATCGAACAGCGTCATGTCCTCGCCACCGGTCACGTTGATAAGGACACCGCGCGAGCCGCACAGAGAGACATTGCCGAGCAGCGGCGAGGAGATGGCGGCGCGGGCGGCATCGATAGCTTTGTCCTCACCTTCGCCCGATCCGGTCCCCATCAGAGCATCCCCCATTTCGAGCATAACCGTACGGACATCGGCGAAATCGCAGTTGATCAGGCCCGGGATCGTGATGAGGTCGGAGATCCCTTTGGTGGCCTGGTGGAGAACATCATCGGCCGTGGCGAATGCCTCGGTGAGCGTGGTGTTCTTGTCGACGATCTCCAGGAGACGTTCATTGGGGATAGTGATGAGCGTATCGACTTTTGATTTCAACTCAGCCAATCCCTGAAGAGCGCGGACAGAGCGCTTGTTCCCCTCAAAGCGGAATGGGGTGGTGACAATGGCCACGGTGAGCGCGCCGGACATTTTGGCGATCTCGGCCACGAGCGGTGCCGCACCGGTACCGGTACCACCTCCCATACCCGCCGTGATGAACACGAGGTTGGGGGTGCCGATCTCACGTGCCACTTCCTGGCGGCTTTCTTCGACGGCACGCCGTCCCACATCGGGGTTGGCGCCGGCGCCGAGGCCATTGGTGGTTTCACGTCCGATCTGAATTTTCTTCTCTGCCAGATTCTGGTCGAGCACCTGGGCATCGGTGTTGATGGCGATGAACTCGACACCGCGCAGGTTGGCTGCGATCATGCGATTGATCGCGTTGCCGCCGGCGCCGCCGACGCCCACCACTTTGATGTTGGCGTAGCCGACATAATCGGCCGCAAAATTGAACTGATGCTTGTGGTCCAACATGTCCGATTCCTCCTTGAATCAAACTACCCTATTTAGAATTTGTCTGTTATCCAGCTCTCGACACGTTTCCACCAGCCGCGAACGGCCCCCTTGCGCGAACCGATGGACGGCTCGTGGCCGAAACCATACAGGAGCAAGCCATGCGCGGTGGTGTACCGCATGCTGTTAAGTTCGTCCGGAATATGGGAGAATCCGCGGATCGTCCCGGTCCGGACCGGCATATCGAATATCTGTTCGGCAAGTTCCACCGTGCCCGGCAGAAGCGCGCCGCCGCCGGTGAGGATCATGCCGGCCGCCGCTGTGTCGCCACGATGCACGTTCTTGAGTTCCCGTGCGACCAGCGACAGTATCTCCTCCATGCGGGGCTCTATGATCGAGGCAACCACGTTGCGGGAGATATCGCGGCTGGCACGCCCGGCAATCCCCTGTACGTTTATCAACTCTTCCGGGTCCACCTGCGAGGCCAGGGCGTTGCCGTAGATGATCTTGATCTCCTCCGCCTGGTCGAGTGGTGTCCTGAGGCCGATCGCGATATCGCTGGTGACATTCTTACCGCCAAGTGAGACAACAGCGGTATGCCTGATGGAGCCGTCGTAGAAAAGCGCGATCGTGGTGATATCACCGCCCAGATCGACGATGATCGCGCCGCTGTCCAACTCGTCATCGGTCAGCAGCGCCTGCGACAAGCCGAGCGCTTCGAGCACGATATGGTCCACGCCGAGTTTGCACCGCTCCAGCGACCGGTAGATATTGCGTGCGGTGGTGACCGAGGCCGTCACCAGATGCGCCTCGACCTCAAGTCGCACGCCCGACATCCCCACCGGGTCCTTGATGCCTGTCTGTTCATCGACCGAGAATTCCTGCGGGATGACATGGATGATCTCGCGGTCGACCGGAATCGCCACCGTTCGGGCCGCTTCAATTGCTTTGGCGACGTCGGCCGATGTCACCTCGCTATCCGACCGGCTCACCGCCACGACACCGTGGCTATTGATAGACCGGACATGCTCGCCGGCGATCCCCACGCTCACGCGGTCGATCTCCGTGCCCGAGACCATCTGAGCATCCTCGATCGCTTTGCGAATTGAACGCACGGTTTTGTCCATATCGACAACCACGCCCCGGCGCAGCCCCTCGGCAAGAGACTGGCCATGCCCAATGACATAGATGTCTCCCTTTTCATCCATCTCTCCGACCAGGACGAATATTTTCGTGGTGCCCACATCGAGAGCGGCAATGATGCGCTCGTCAGCCATTCGATTTGGCCTTTCCCGCGCCGGAATGAGTATTTCCCGAAGGGGTTTTCTTCGGGGGCTTACTCGGGGCAGCATTCTTGCCGGACGGTTTCTTTACGATCTTCGACCTGGCGCCTGATGAATCTGCCTTTTTGGTCGAGGGTCTTTCCGCCGGTTGTGCGGTAATCTTTTTGGAGGCGGGCGTTTTTGATTGCGATGCCGCCGACTTCAATGCGCCCGCTTGAGACAGCGGCTGCCTTGTCACTGTGGACGCGATTGTGCCTGAGTCGCCGACCTGAGCGGCGCCCTTTTTCTTTTTCTCCGGCTGTGCCTCACGCACGATCATATTGTCATAGCGAAGATCGAACACCGAAGCGGTGAACAGATCCGCCTGGTATCGCTCGGCGAAACTGACAAACTCATCCAGTCGCTCGAGCAGCCGGTCAGCGTGAACCTTGAGCAGACAGGGCAGGCCGGAAACGCGGATGGTCAGGTAATCGGGGTGGCTGCAATCCACTTCGTTGATCAGCCGGTATAGCTGTGGATGCCGGTCACGAATCGCCAGGAGTTGCGGGACGATCAGGCTCACGCGTGCATCGGTGCTGTAGCTGTACATGCGAATCACGGCGGCGCCGGTGATAAACGGTTGTTCCCAATCGGGCGGTGCGTTCTTGTCCAACGGCACGACGCGGCCCGAAGCATCCAGCCCATACAGGATGCCGATATTAGCATCGAGAATGACACACACCGCTGTCAGGTCATTGGTTTCGATTCGGAGCATGTTGGGCAGCACGTAGTCAATGTTCACCGAACGGATCCCTTGTTGGGTCAGGAGTGCATCCGCCACACTGTCGACCGGTTGTTGCAGGATGGTGGCCGAGCGGCGAAGCCCCAATTGCCTGTCCCACGCCGGCACCCTCTCACCGTTAAGTGTGACGGCCTTGAGCTCGCACAACTCGGTGTAGCGCACGGCGAGAATGAGCGCCAGCGAACTTACCAGGAGTATGCCAGTGAGCAAGCGAATTTCCCGCGACACGTCTCTTATGCCCCTTGCAATCGATCCAATATGATTTTCTTAATATGGGTGATGGAGCCGGCCCCGATTGTGAGTACGATATCACCCGGTTTAGCTATCTTAAGAACTGCTTCGACGGCATGTTCCTTAACGCCGACATAACTGAAATCGCCGATCCCTTTGGTTGCTGCCGCCAGGCGAATCGTATCCGACGTGACGCCCGGAATCGGGAGTTCTCGGGCCGGATAAATGTCGGTCAGGATGCATTTGTCCGCCAATGCCAGAGCCTCGGCGAATTCATTGACGAACTGCTTGGTGCGGCTGAACAGGTGCGGCTGGAATATCGCGATGATCCTGCGCCCCGGATACAGGTCGCGGGCAGCCGTCAGCGTCGCCCGAAGCTCGGTCGGATGGTGCGCGTAGTCATCCACGACCATCACGCCGTTGGCTTCGCCTATGATCTCAAACCGGCGACCAACACCGCGGAAACTGCGAAGCGCATCGGCGATGGCCACGAAAGGTACATCGAGTTCTCTGGTCGTAGCGATGGCTGCCAGGGCATTGGCCATATTGTGCCGTCCCGGAACCCGCAGGATGATCTCACCCAGCAGTTCTTCGCGATGATAGACCGAGAACGTCGTGCGGCCCGCTCCCATCTGGATGTTGACCGGTCGATAGTCCGCCTGTGGCGTAAGGCCGAACGTGGCGTACGGCCGAGCGATCCGGTCGCGGAAACTGCGGGTGTTGGGATCGTCGGCTGAAATAATGGCCGAACCGTAGAACGGCACCCGGTTGATGTACGTCAGGAACGCATTTCTGAGATCATCCATGCCGTCGTAGCATTCCAGATGATCCGGCTCCACGTTGAGCACCACCGCCATGCTGGGGAACATGGAGAGAAACGACTTGTCGTACTCGTCAGCTTCGGCCACCAGGTAGTCGCCGCTGCCCAGTGCGGCGCCGGTGCCGAGCTCCGCTACCACGCCACCCACGATGAGCGTCGGGTTGAGATTCGCCTGCTGGAGTATGCGGCCGATCATCGAAGTGGTGGTGGTCTTGCCGTGCGTGCCGGCCACGCCAATCGAGAATTTGAGACGCATCAACTCACCAAGCATCTCGGCGCGTTTGATCACCGGGATGCCGTGCCTTTTGGCCTCGATTACTTCCGGGTTGTCCTGGCCGATGGCCGACGAAATAACCAGAACATCGACTTCGCGGACATTGGCGGCATCGTGCGAGTCGTTGATGCGAATCCCCTTGGACTTGAGATACTCCGTGATCTCGCTTGGGGTACCGTCCGAACCGCCGACCTGATAACCCAGATTGTGCAGGATCTCGGCGATACCGGACATACCGGCGCCGCCGATGCCGACGAAATAGAGTCGCTTGAATCGTCCAAACATTATCTTGTCACTCTGGAAGCGGTGAACGGTTTTGCTGAGCGTGGTGTCAAGTGTCAAGCCTCTTCTCCCTTTGTCTCCGGCCCGGAGATCAGTTGAATGATTTCTTCTGCGATCATATCGACAGCCGGTGTGCGGCCCTGATTGTTCTGTCTCATCCGCTCCCGCATCCGCGCCGCCTCGCCGTTGGCAAGCAGGTCATTCGCACTATCAACGAGGTCGATGCCCGGCAGCTCGTTCTCCTCGACCACCACCGCATACCCATTGGCGGAGAAGGCGGCGGCGTTCTTGCGTTGGTGGTCCCCGGCGGCGTGCGGATACGGTACCAATACGGCAGGGACTGCGCACGCCTCCAGTTCGGCCATGGTGATAGCTCCGGCTCGGGCGATCGCGATGTCCGCTGCGGCATACACCAGTTCCATCCGATTCTCAAAGGGGAAAAGAGAGTGACCGTGAACCTTCTCACCCGCTGATGCGATTACATCCGTGTAACCTCTTTTCCCCGTTTGCCACAAGAGTTGAATGTCTGAGTTGCCCGACAACCTGCCAAGTGAGTTCAGGACGGCCTGATTGATCGCTAGTGCTCCCTGGCTGCCACCCAGAACGAGAATTGTCTTCTTATTTGCATCGAGATTAAACGCGCGTTGCGCCTGAGCTCGATCACCGCCCGCGATATTTCGACGCACCGGATTGCCGGTGATCAGCACTCGGGCCTCAGTCTTGAGATACTCGGCTCCTTCTTCAAATCCCAGGAATATCCGCTGGGCATGCGGCGCCAACTGTCGCGTGCTGATACCTGGGAACGAATTCTGCTCTTGCAGCACCAATGGTATGTTTCTGCTTGCAGCCATTCGCCCGATCGGAAGACAGACATAGCCGCCGGTGGCTACCACGAGGTGCGGTTTGAATTTCGCCAGGAACGCCGACGAACGCCAAAGCGCCATCAGAAACACGAATGGCACTAACAGATTCTTGAGAGTCAGGGAGCGGGCCAGACCCCACACGGTGATGATATGCAGCGGGTAGCCAAGCGTGTCGCGCACGCGATATTCGATACCACGTTTGGTGCCGATAAACACGATCTCGACTTTCATTCGGGATTGCAGCAGCTCTTTTACTCGGTCGGCAATGGCGACCGCCGGGTACAGATGCCCGCCGGTACCACCGCCTGCAAAGACCAGACGCGCGACTCTTGGGGAATTCATGACACCGGCCTCTTTCTTGACAAGTTCAAGAGAACCGCGATGGCCGCGCTTGAGACAAGCAAAGACGATCCACCATAGCTGATGAACGGCAGCGGGACGCCGGTGACTGGAAGTATGGCGGTCACCACGCCGACATTTACGGCGATGTTGATAAACAGGGTCCAGGTCATACCGGAAGCGAGCAGATAGCCGAACTTGTCCGGCTGTGAGGTGGCGATCTTGAAGCCGCGATACAGGACGAAGAACAAGAGGCAAAGGATGAAGAGCAGGCCGATGAATCCGATCTCTTCGCCCGTGGCGCTGAAGATGAAGTCCGTGTGTGGATACGGCAGGAAAAACAACTTCTGCCGCCCTTCGCCGAGTCCGGTGCCGAGCAAACCGCCTGATCCCAGCGTGAGGGCCGATTGCTTCACCTGGTAACTCCCCATAAGCGGATCCATGACGGCATCGACGTGGTCGATGATACGAGCCCGCTTGTACCCCAGCACGAACACGACCAGCGCCGCCAGCCCGGCCAGGGGCAGGGTGGCGGATATGAGATGCTTCCACCGCATCCCGGCCAGAAAAAACAGGCCGAGTGCAGTAACCGAGACCAGAATGACCATGCCGAGATTCGGCTCGAGCATGATCAGCAGTAAACCGGCGCCTATCAGCGGCCCGTACGGCATAAGCAACTGCTTCAGATTGGTCAGGTCACGCTGCGGGTTGGCCAGCGAAAAGGCCAGGTAGCAGATCATAACGAATTTGAAGATCTCGGACGGTTGCATCGTAAGCGGTCCGAACATCAGCCAGCGGTGAGCGTCGTTGCGTGCCGGCATCAGAAAAACCAGCGACAAGAGCCCGAGTGAAACAAACAGCGCCGGGACCGACCAGACCGCGAGTTTTCGCAGATCGAGACGGACGATCAGGAACATTGCCACCAGCGACAAGAGCGTCCAAACCGCCTGATTGCGCAGAAAATGCAGGTGCGAACCGAAACGACTGTCGGCCATGATGGATGAGGTCGAATAAACCATGACCAGGCCAACCGCCACCAACAGCAGATAGGCCAGGAGCAGCGGTTCGTCGAACCGACGGCTGTCAGGATACGGTCTCACCCTTCTTCTTCCCGTTCTTCAGTGATGCGACCGCCGCTTTGAACACGCGACCGCGATGTTCGAAATTCTCAAACATGTCGAAACTGGCACAGGCCGGCGAGAGAAGCACTGTTTCGCCCGGGTGTGCCTGATCGAATCCTTTGGCCACTGCTTCTTCGAGGCTCTCCGCGAACACCACCGGAAATGTTCTTCCGAGCGCGTTGAAAATCTTTTCTCTCGCCTCGCCGATCACGATCAATCCGCGAATGACCTTCTTACCTGCTTCGACAATCGGCATGTAACTCCCCCCTTTGTCCCGTCCGCCGAGTATCAGGTAGGTGGGCTGGGTCATGGAGCGAAGCGCCACACATACGGAGTCCACGTTGGTCGCTTTGGAATCATTGATGAATGTCACTCCCGCCACGGTGCCGGCCCGTTCGAGGCGGTGTTCCACGCCGGCGAAACTCGCCAATACGCCGGCGATGACACGGGGTGGGATCTCGAACGGCAACGTGCACGCCAGAGCCGCAGCCGCATTCTGGAGGTTGTGCGGTCCCGGGATCGCAATTTCCGATGTCGTGCAGATAGCTCCCTCGCGGCCGCCAAACCGAAACCACAGCCGTCCGTCGCGCACGAAAGTGGCGGCATTGTCGTTTTCGCGCGTGGAGAACGTCATGCGAGTGGCTTTCGTCTCCGGTCGACTCGCCACGGACTCCGGGTCTTCACCGTTCAGAATGAAGTAATCATCGGCCGATTGGTTCTCCGCGATCCGGAATTTGGTCTTTCGATACTCGACCATCGAGCCATGGCGATCCAGATGATCGGGGGTGATATTCAGGATCGCGGCGACATGAGGTCTGAAATCGGCGACCGTTTCGAGTTGGAAACTGGACACTTCGACCACCGCGACACCGTTGGGTGGGACCTGGTCGGCCACCTCAGTGAACGCCAGACCGATATTGCCACAGACAAACGTGCTGAACCCGCCCGCTCTGAACAGCTCCCCGGCAAGCGTGGTGGTGGTGGTCTTGCCGTTCGTGCCGGTTATCGCCACGATGGCACCGCGGCAGACCCAGGATGCGAACTCCAACTCGGAAAAAACCGGGAGTCCTTTATGGAGAGCTCGTGTGATAATCTCCGCCTTCAGTGTGACACCCGGCGAGACAACGAGGTAGTCTGAATTCAGGAGCAGATCGGTGTGACCACCCACTTCAAAGGGGATACCGGCTTCTCTCAGACCTGCCATTTGCGCGGCCAGCTTTTCGGCCGGAGCCGTATCGGAGACAAACGGAATACCACCAAATCGTTTGGCGAGATGCGCCGCCCCCAGACCCGACCGGGCCATGCCGACAATGCCAATTCGTCGCTCTTTAATCCGTTCTTGTATAGTCATCGTATCTTCAATGTCGCCAGGGTTGCCAGCGCGAACATCGCGCCGATGATCCAAAACCGTACGACTACTTTCGTTTCTGACCATCCGGACAGTTCAAAATGATGATGTAGCGGTGCCATTTTGAATACCCGCTTGCCGCCACGATACCGATAGGAAATGACCTGAATGATGACCGACAAAGCGGTCAGCACAAATACGCCACCGACAATGCCCAGCAGCAGCTCCTTCTTGACGAGTATAGCCATAGCGCCAAGAGCGCCGCCGAGCGCAAGCGACCCGGTGTCTCCCATAAACACTTCCGCCGGATGGGAATTGAACCACAGAAATCCCAGCGAGGAACCCAGCGCCGCCCCGCAGAAGATCGCCAGCTCTCCCGCGCCGGGGAGATATTCAACCTGCAGATAATTGGAATAGTCCACACGACCGGTCACGTAGACGATCCCGCCGAAGGCCACAAAGCAGATCGCACACAATCCGATAGCCAAACCATCGAGTCCATCTGTCAGATTCACCGCGTTCGAGGAACCAGTGATCACCAGCATGATCCACGGGATATAGAGTATCCCCAGATTAAGCATGAAGTTCTTGAAAAACGGGATGCTCGTGGTGCCGTCGTATTGGCCGTCGGGTGCGACATAGGCAAGCAGCAGCCCGAATATCAATCCCAGTGCCAATTGGCCGGTAAATTTCTTGCGCGCCACCATGCCGCCGGGCTGCTTCTTGATCGCTTTGAGATAGTCATCCATGTAGCCGAGCAAACCGAGCCAGGCTGTGACCAAAAGGACCATCAACACGTAAAAATTGCTCAGGTTGGCCCACAGCAGCGTGGGGATGATAATGCCGGCGAGAATGATAAGTCCCCCCATCGTTGGTGTGCCGGCTTTTGCCTTATGGCTCTGCGGACCCTCTTCGCGGATATTTTCCCCTATCTGGTACTTCTTGAGGAGTCGTATGAAAAACGGACCCAGAAGCAGGCATATGATCAGGGCGGTCACCACTGCGCCGGCGGTGCGAAACGTGATATACCGGAACAGATTGAAGCCGGTGAAATACTGCGTGAGCGGCACCAGGAGGTGGTACAGCATTATTGCATCCCTCCCTGCTTCTGCCATGATTCGAGTATCGCTTCCAGCCCGATCCCACGCGAACCTTTCAGGTACACCAGGTCGTCTGCTTTCAGTAGTCCGGTCAGTGCCTCGGCACAGGCTGCGGCATTCGTGAAGTGCTTGAGCAATTCTCGCGGCACGCCATGCGAAGCGGCCTCATCGCGAGTGTGCACCGACATGGGGCCGACCAGGAGCGCGAGATCAATGGTCTGATCGGCCAGGAGGCGGCCGATTTCACGATGCAGTTGCTCGCTATCCGAGCCAAGCTCCAGCATATCGCCGAGCACGATGAGACGCCGGCCACGCGAGAGCACCTGCGCAAACGACTGAAGGCCCAGCTTCACTGATTCCGGATTGGCATTGTAACAATCAGCGATGAACGTAACGCCGTTCAGTACCACGTGCTGACCCCGCAGGGGAGCGGTGTCGAACTTGATGACAGTAGTGTCCATGTCGTCGAAGTCATACCCCATCGTCCGGCAGACCGCATAGCCGGCGAGGAGATTGTAGACCTGATGTTGGCCGAACAGCGGCATCAGAAACTGATGCCCCTCGACCGCTATCCGGGTGCCACCATCGGTATTCGTTGAAACTGAGTCAGGTCTGAACGAGGCGGTCGGTGACAGACCAAAGGTGATGATATCCTTGCGGATTTTGAGCGCAGCCGGAAGAAGCACCGGGTCATCCGCGTTGATTATCACAGGGACATCGGGGCGTGACGACGTCACCAATTCGAGCTTTGCTTTGGCTACCCCTTCGATCGAGCCAAGAAACTCCAGATGGGTAGCGCTGACATTCGTGATCACCACAACGTCCGGTCGGACTACCTGGGCCAACCGGGTCATTTCACCCGGGGTCGATATCCCCATTTCCATTACGGCGACACGTGTTTCCCTGGGCATGCCAAACAGCGCCAGCGGCGTACCAAAAGTGTTGTTCAGATTCCCCTGCGATTTGTAGACATCGGACTCCACCGCGCACAACAGCGCGTGGGTGATCTCTTTGGTGGTCGTCTTGCCGTTGGAACCCGTTATCCCGACGATTTCGGCACGGCAACTTTGACGATACTCCGAAGCCAACCGTATCATTGCTTCATGGCTGTTATGGACTGCAATAATCGCGACCGTGCGGGCGAGACTCCTGTTACCTGCGTACCGAGATTCCAGAACGATCCCCGCCGCCCCTTTATCGACCGCCTGCGAAATAAAATCGTGTCCGTCGACGCGTTCCCCCCTGATGGCGAAAAAGAGCTCGCCGGGGCGCAGAGTCCGGCTGTCGATCGACACGCCGGTAAACGTCTGGTCGGCCAGTGCCGTCGTTTGCAATGTACCCCCGCTCACGCGGGCTGCTTGATCGAATCGCAAACTGATCACCGCTCCTCTGCAATGTTGACGCCGGAGTAGCCCATACCGACGAGGCACTCTTTGGCCACTTCCATATCGCTGAAGGGGTGTCGCACCCCTTTGATCTCTTGATATGTCTCCGCCCCTTTGCCGGCCAACAGGACGGCGTCGCCCGGATTCGCCTTGCGGAGAATCGCCGCGATCGCCTCGCGGCGATCCGGGTGAATCTCGTAGTTTCGCCCGGTGAGTCCCGGCTTGATCTCTTCGATGATGGCAAGCGGCTCTTCGCTTCGCGGATTGTCACTCGTGACCACAACATGATCGGCGCTCGCCGTGGCAGCCTTCCCCATGAGCGGTCGTTTTCCTTTGTCCTTGTCGCCGCCGCAACCGAAGAGAAGGAGTATCCTGCCCTTGGTCACACCGCGGGCGGATTCACACAACCGCTCAAGGGCATCCGGTGTATGCGCAAAGTCGACAAATACTGCGAACGGCTGCCCCATTGAGATATGGTTGAACCGCCCCGGGATAGGCTCGGCCCGCTCCAATCCCGCCACAACACTCTCCAGGTCAACACCACAGGCGAATCCGCCGGCTGCTGCTGCTAGCGCGTTCATGAGGTTGAACCGTCCCGGCAGATGGTAATTGACCGTCCGCACACCCATCGGCGTTACCAGATCGAACGTGCTGCCGTCAGGGCGGATTTCGAAATCGCCGGCATAGATATCGGCCTTGCGATTCTGCAGCGAGTACGCCATGAACGCGCTGTTCACTTCGCCGAACAGCGCCTTGAACTCCGGCACGTCGAGATTGATCACCGCATAGCTCAGCGGACCTTCCAGCCGTTTGAGCAGAGTGGCCTTGACTCTGAAGTACTCTTCCATGGTACCGTGAAAATCGAGGTGGTCGCGGGTGAAATTGGTGAAGACCGCCACGCGGAAGCTGATATTGTCAACGCGGTGCAGTGCCAGGGCGTGCGACGACACCTCGACCACCGCGTTCACACAGTAGTTCTTGCGCATGAGGAACAGGAGTCGCTGCATATCGAGCGATTCGGGAGTGGTCCGTTCGGCCGCGAACCGCTCGGCGCCCGTGTCGTACAGGAGCGACGTGACCAGCCCGGTCCGTTTGCTGCGCGCCTCAAGGATCTTCTTGATCAGGTTACAGGTTGTGGTTTTGCCGTTCGTGCCGGTGACACCGCACACTTTGAGCCGCTGGCCGGGAAAGCCGTAGAATTTCGCCGCCACATATGACATCGCCTGCCGAACATTCTGCACCTGCACATACGCGCCTATGTCGCAGCTCTCGCGTTCGCCCATTACCGCCACCGCTCCGGCGCTCTTGGCCTGGTCCACATAGGCATAGCCGTCGGCACGATACCCTTTGATCGCCACGAACAGGGAATTCGGGCGGATCAAGCGGGAGTCGTATTCGATATTCTCGATCGCCACATCGGCGTTGCCGTGGAGCACCATTGATTCAAGACCTTCTGTCAATTCACGTAGCGTAATGACATCACCTCATAATGGCTGGCATTCCAGTTGACACATGGAGTCCGACCGGAGCGCTTCCCCCGCCGGAATCGACTGGCTGACCACGCGTCCATTCCCCTTGATCGTAAAACTTATACCGACATGCCGAAGCAGCGCCGACACCGTTCGCACCGGCAAACCGGTCATGTCAGGCATGTGGGCAACAGTGTCGGACGGCGACAGCAGGTGGACGACAACCTCTTCGCCCTTGAATATCAGTCGATTAGGAGCCGGATACTGCCAGATGACTGTTCCCGTGGTGTCTGCGGAACGGAGTTTAACCCCCCAGTATTCAGCCAGCTTGGCGGCAGACGCTATACTCCGGCCTACCAGATCGGGGGCTTGAATGGCGCTGTCCAGTCCGACCGGCTTTTGGGCGAGGTTGCCGCCATCGGTCGCAAACAGTTCCGGATTCAACGCGGCGTACCGCTCGGCGATGCGCCGGAATGTTGGACCGGAGGTGAGGCCACCGTAATGGATCGGTTGAGGGTCCACCAGAAGCACCACACCAGCAATGGCCGGCGACTGACACGGAAAGAACCCGGCGAAACTCCCCGCAAACCGATTCTTGAAATACCTGCCGGTCTCAAGGTCGGGCAGTTCCGCTGTTCCGGTCTTGCCGGCGATCTCAACGACTTTTGAGTTGACGACCTTGGCGGTTCCATTCTCGACGACGCCGCGAAGAAATGCTTTCAGCGAATCAAGCCCGCGGTTGCGCATAACCTCACCGATCACCTCTCGCGGCGCACTTGAGACGACGTATCCCTGATCACCGACCTGTCCCAGTATTAGCCGCGGTCGCACCAATTCGCCGCCGTTGGCAATGGCCGCAAAAGCTGACGCCAATTGAAGGGGGGTGACGGCGATGGAGTGACCCATGGCCACGGCGGCGATATTGTAGTCGGACCATTTCGACGGCGGCACCAGTCGTCCGGCTGCCTCGCCAGGCAGACCGCATTTCAGTCGCTTGCCAAAACCGAATCGGCGGTAGGTCTCAAATAACTCGTCCCCATCACGCTGTATCGCCCATTTGGCAATGCCGATGTTCGAGGACAGCTCAATGATCTCCCGAAAGTTCAACCAGCCGTGTTTCTTGTCGTCGTGAAGCGTTCTCCGCCCAAGCCCCCAGGCACCGTTCTCGCAGTATACCTGCTGAGTATAATCAACTTCGCCGGCGTCAATAACGCCGGCGGCGGTAAACGCCTTGAACACGGAGCCCGGCTCGAACTGGTCGCTGATCGCCCGGAGTTTGGTCGGCTTATCGCGGTTGGTTTCCGCCGGATCGAAATGACATATGGCCAGAATGTCACCGGCATTGCAGTCCAGATAGACGGCCATGCCGGCAGAGGCGTTGAAGGTGTCGACGGCGTGTTGCAGTTCCTGTTCAACTATATCCTGAAGCCGCCAATCAATCGTCAGTACCAGCGACGTTCCGGCGGTCGGCTTGATAAGAGCATGTTCGTCTACGCGATAGGTGTTGCGGAGACCATCGCGCCGAATATCGGCAAGCCCGGCCTGGCCCGCCATGAGCGAGTCGTACGCCAGTTCGAAGCCGGACTGTCCCTGGTTGTCAATATCCGTATAGCCGACGATCTGTTTGCCGACCAGACCAAACGGGTACTCCCGCTGGAAATCCTTGCGCAAATGTAATCCCGGTTGGGCATCGGCTTGCAGGCGGTTCGCTTCACCATCGGACAGGCGTCGCTTGATCCACCGGAATCGTTTGTTCTCGAGTTTGTACTCCCGCCTGGCTGTCCCTTCAGGCAGCTTGTAGAATCTGTCCAGATACCGCGCCACTGAATCGACTTCGGCCGGGCTGTCGGGATAGGCGTAGAGCGATGCTCCGATGACGTTCTTGGCCACCAGTTGTCCGTTGCGATCGTAGATAAGCCCCCGCTCGGCAGGGATAGTCAGCTTGCCGGAGGACTGCCGCTCTACGATGGCGCCGTACGGTTCCCTCAACAAGATCTGCAAGTGAACCAGACGCCCGACAAAAATCACGAAGCAGGTAATAACAAGGGCGAAGAGCAGACCAAGACGGCGGTTTTCCTGTTGGGTGCGACTCACTGGCCCGACCTCCCGGCGTTCACCGAATCGAATCTGATCGGCTTCAATTCGGCTGCCCCCGCCTGCGTCTCCGTGAGTACTGGGAGATATTCGGTCACTCGCTTTATCGATGTAATCATTTCGGCGAACTCGTCAGGACGGGTGCTGTCGCGCAGTTCTCGGACCAGCGTGAACACACGGTCCGGCGCGATCGGGGCCAGAGCGAGCGAATCGGCGGCGAACGATTCGATCCGAGAGGCCATGGAGAGCGCCGCGATTTCGGTCTGCACTTTCTTGGTGGCATCGACCAGCGACCGGTTTTCGGCCGCGAGATCACCGACTTCGCGAACCAATCGGATGACATGCACGCGCTGCCAGATATGCACGCACGCCACCAGCAGCACGGCGAAAAGCACCAGACCGATCGAGAAGTAAGGGTGTGAACGAAGACGCGTGAGAGGCGTCTCCCGCATTTCGAGGGTCTCTTTGAACTTTCGTACCGGCCCGGCCATTGTCAGACTTTCTCCGCCGCCCGCAGCTTGGCAGAGCGGGCTCGCGGATTGTTCCTCACCTCGGCAGGTTCAGGCGTAACAGGTTTTTTGGTCAGGAGGCGCAGTTGCGGCAGGCGGCCGCAGTCGCACACACCGATATCACGGTCGCAGTTGCACGCGGAACTCGACGCCGCTCGGAAGAACTGCTTGACGGTACGATCCTCAAGCGAATGATAGGAGATGACCACCAGCCGCCCCCCCACGTTCAACGTTCTCACGGCTGCCGGAAGGACTCGCGCAAGTTGGCCAAGCTCATCGTTGACGGCGATGCGCAGAGCCTGGAAGACACGGGCGAGCGATTTGGTTTGGTGGGGCGGATGAATTGTCTGTCGAACGACTGTCGCCAATTGCCGGGTGGTGAGGATCATATGCTTGCGTCTTTCCCTGACCAGCGCCTTGGCTATCCGCCGAGCCATCCGCTCTTCGCCGAAGTCGCTTATTATTGCTGTCAGTTTCCCTTCGTCGAGCGAGTTCACGAGATCGGCGGCGGAGTCACCGACCGACGGGTCAAATCGCATGTCCAACGGTCCGTCGTGCTGGTACGAAAATCCCCGCTGCGGGTCATCGATCTGCCTCGAGGAAATGCCCAGGTCCAGCAGGATGCCGTCGAACCCCTTCTCGTGTAACCGGCTCCGTTCAACACTCAGGTCGCCAAACGAAGCGTGCAAAACCTTTTTGAATTGACCAAACTGTTGGAGAGTCGCCGTGGCGTGTACGATCGCGGCAGGGTCCTTGTCCATCCCATACAACCGAGCCTGCTTCCCCAGTTTGGCAGCGAGCGCTTTCAGGTGCCCGCCACCACCAGCCGTCAGGTCGAGGTAGGCGCCATCAGGATCAGTGATGAGCAGCCCCACGACCGTATCGGCCAGGACCGGCTCGTGATAGGGATCAGCCTCCCGCGCGATCATGTCGTGTGAACAGTCTTTCCGCTACTTCCTCATAACTCCCGGCGTACTGCTCCAGGTACCCCAGCCACTTGCCCGGGTTCCATATCTCTACCGAACGATTCACTCCAATAATCAAAAGCTCCCGCTTGAGATCCGCCTCTTCGATTAAGTGCGAGGGGATTAGGATGCGACCCGTCTTGTCCGGCGACACGACCGTCGCTGCCGAATAGAAACGTCGACCGAAGAAACGAAAGTCGCGCTGTGTGAAATTCAGCGTCGACAAGCGCTGTTGTATTTCGTCCCACTCAATCTGGGGATACAGGCTCAGACATCCCTCCAGCCCTTTGGTCAACACCAGGTCTCCCTCCAGAAGCGGCTCCTCGGACAGCCCCCGCACGGCTCGTAATTTCGCGGGCAGTGCGAATCGACCTTTGTTGTCGAGAGTCGTTGGGTATTGTCCGTAGAACCCGGTCAAGGAATCCTCGCCACTTTGTCCCACTTTTGTCCGTTATCTGGTCTGATTATGGCACTCTTTCCCACCCAAGTCAAGTGCTTTTTGGAACTTGGTTCTGATTTTTTTTGAAATCGTAATTCAATACGGCGCAACGAATAACCAGTCACAGTTTTTTCATTTTTTTCATGCCATTGCCGCACATTGAGCACGCTGCACATCGATTTGACTTGACAACCACATTGAACTCGCTAAAGGCCAATTTGGTATTGGTTTAGTCCCAGTGTCTGTCCGGCCGGGTTACTGGAATTTCTTTCCCGTGTGCCAAAGTAGCGCTCTCTAATTCAATGCCGCGTAGTCGGTTTGAATTCCCTGTGTGTCAATATCGGCCTGTGCCTGCCCCGGCAAAGCTGTTGCGAATAGGGCAGCGGGTTCAACCTGAAACACGGGGTACACAGTGAGGAGAACGTTCGCGGCTGTCACAATTGCGCTCTGTCTGGCAAGCGGGAGTTGGGCCGAACTGCACACTATCGACATAGACCAGTATAGTCTTCATTTTGACGCGACTCAGATCTCGGTGCCGGACGGCAGCAATAAGTTGGCCGCAGTGGGCGCTGATGTTCGCCTTTCCATACTTTCGTTCGTCGTGCGTCTGCAGGACAGCGAACAGCTCTCATCCATTCGTTATCAAACGGCCGTACAGGAGACGCTCGGCGTCGTGAGTGATGCCAACGTATTGATCGACCAGCCAACGTCGATCGACAGCAGCTACGCCAGCCTGGCGCACCGTATTCCTGATTCGATGCGTCTTGGTCGGCGACCGGTTGTTGTTGAGGGTGAGACTGTACTCAACGGTGCTCGCTACGCAAGGCTGCTCGTGTTTCCGATCACAGTCGACTCAATGGGGCTGCTTCGCTCCAACCGTGCGATCGATCTGTATGTCGGGTCTCGGAAGATCGAGCCCGCAGACCTGATAGACGATGTGACATTTGCGGCAATCCAGTCAGCTGATAAGGCTGATGTCTCCCGTGCCGCCGACGCATCTGTTCTGGATTATGTCATTGTAACATCACGGGTACTGGCCGATGCGTTCGCACCTCTGGCCCAATATAAGAACGAAACCGGCATCAGAACGCAGATTGCAGCTATCGACAGCGTGCTGTCGCTGAATCCCGGTCGTGACGATGCTGAACGGCTGCGCGAATATTTCAAGCAGTTCTATGCTCAGGGGGGCCGATACGTGCTGTTGGGAGGAGACGGCCATATCCTCCCGACGCGACACGCATTCGATTTCAACGCCGACACGCTGCCGCATCTCGAAGAGCAGCAGGCGTGCGATTTATATTTCGCTGATCTGACAGGTGAATGGGACCGCGATAATGATGGTATCTGGGGAGAGCCGAGCGATGATCGCCCGGACCTGACTCCGGAGTTGTTTGTGGGCCGACTCCCGTTCGACAACATTCAACAGGTGACGAACTATGTCGAGAAGCTGAGCGAGTACGAGACGAATCCGGGATTCGGTGATCCCACCTATCTGGGGCGAGCGTTCTTCTTCTCGTCCGATCAGATGCGTGACTACTCCGGCGGGCAGCACAACCGGATCGCCGAAGTCTATCCCGCCACCATCACGGTTGACACGACATCTGGTGTCGAGCAGAGTAGTGGTAGTGATCCCGCACCTTACAATTTGCCTGCGGCAGAGCTACTCCCGGTGCTTTCGCAGGGGTACGGGATTGTCAATATTATCGCTCACGGCATGGCCACGAAATTCGGCGTGCGCAGCTCAGGCTATAACAACGCCCCGAGTTCGGCGTTTCGCACGGATACCACGGTGGTTGGCCTCGATCAGATCACTCGTCTCGACGCCAATCATCGCACATCACTGTACTATTCGTTGGCCTGCGACAACGGCGCTTTCGATAAGAACCTCCCGCCCTTCAATGCCGACCAGATGTGCGTGGCGACAGCTCTTCTCGCGCTCAAAGATGCCGGTGCGATTGCTTTTGTGGCCAATAGCAGATGGGGGTGGGTTGGATCAAGCTATCTGCTGCAACGGAGCTTTTTCGATTCGCTGTTGGCCCATCCGGATCGCCCCGCCGTTCAGGCAATGTACGGAGCCAAAGCGGAGCATTATTACTATCGCGACGTTGTATACGGTCAGTGCTTCTTCGGCGACCCCACTCTCAAGATCTACAACCGCGTGCCCGACCGGCTGGCGGTCACCGTTTCAGCCATCTATGATTCTCTTGTTGTGTCGGTAACCGCACTGACATCGCCTATTATCGGCTGCAGTGTCTTTGTTTCCCTTGACGGCACAGTCATCAAGACCGGCGTTACCAACACTGTGGGAGAAGTGGCGTTCGTGAACGATCTTGCCCTGGGCAGCCGCTATATGGTCTCAGCAATTCGACCGGGCGGCACGGTGGGACAAGCGTCCTACACGCCCGGCATAGCCACCGATGTTGCCGACGAATCGGAGACGATTCCGGACCGGTTCTCCCTTGCTCAGAATTATCCAAATCCGTTCAATCCAAGCACGGTCATTTCGTATGAATTGCCGCGCGCCTCGCAGGTCACGCTCACGGTTTACAACCTTCTCGGCCAGGTCGTGCAGACACTGCGCACGGGATCGGAGACTGCCGGACAGCATCAGATCGTCTGGAACGCCAGGGACGGCGAAGGACGTGAGTTTTCGAGTGGGACATATTTCTACAGGCTTGAAGCCGACGGCTTCAGCCAAACCCGTAAGATGATGCTGGTGCGGTGAGGCCGCAGGGCCCTAAGCGTTGACAGTCTTGTCGAGCACCTGCGCAAACCGCTCGACAATTCGTTCCCAGGAGTAGATCTGTGTCTTTAATGGAAGCGGCTCTATTTTCAGAGAACCGTTCTGGCCCCTCTTAAGAATATCAGTGAGCCAAAGGACAGCCGTCTCAATGTCCGTACCCTGAAAGCAATACCCCGCCCCTGACTCGTGCACCAATCTGCCTATTTCGCTTTCTGCGGGCACATGCGCCAGGATCGGCCTACCGGAGGCCAGCAAATCGAACATCCGCCCGGGCAGGATTGACGTCTCAGTTTTCGAGTCCAATCCAATATAGAAGAGCGAACAGCCGGAGAGCAACTCGACCGTTCTGTTCCGGGGTCGACGTCCGTGGCAAACCGCCATACCATGTAGTTGATGTTGGTCCAATTGGGCATCTAACCATCTCCGATCAACCTGACCCACCTGAATTATTTGCAGATTCTCTCGCTGCGCGGGCAACTTCTCGATCAGCCGAGCGACGACTTTGAGCAACGGTTCGACCGACACCAGATCGTTGAATGTTCCGAGCAAGCCAATGCGAAACTGGTCGCTTGCGGGCGGCGTACGCCATTTCATTGCCTCCTCCGGGTCGTACCCGTTGGTGATGACCGTAGCTGCACCAACATAATCGGCGATGCTCTGGCTGACCGCTGTTATGGTGGCAGCTTCGCGCTTTATGCTCTTCAGAAAATCCCGACCACGCGATACCATGTGCTGACTTTCGAATGTCTGCTCAACCCGAAGGCTCGTCCAGAAATCCCGGAAATCGGCGACCCAAGGGAGGTGGCTCACTCGGGCGAGCCGTTGGGCCACGAGATGACAACTCATGGGAGGTGATGTCGATACGATCACATCATACGCGTGACGCTCAATGAGTTTTCGGCCCATTCGCACCGCCGGTCCCACCCAGCCGATCTTCGAATCAGGGAAAAAAAATCGCGACAGTCTTCTCCCGCTCTTGAGAATTGGCTCGCCTGCGGTCCGCACCCCTAACTGATAAAGCAGTCGCTGGGGATCATAGGAGCCGGAACGAAATATCTTCGATTGGTCGAGACTCTCAAGAAGTTCGGGTTCAAACGCGCGGTACGCAACCGGCTTGACGGTCAGAACGTGGCATTCGTACCCGAGCTGAGGGAGGCGCTGGAACAGATTGAGTGGCCGGGCAACGCCGCTGAGACCGAGCGGCGGGAAATAATAACAGATGAGCAGTGCTTTGCGGCTCACTGCTTTCGTTCCTCGACCAGAGTCCGCATGATTCCGATCATGTCTGCGACGTTCTGCTCAAACAGTGCTTCCCTCTTTACGCGTTCCAGGTTCCTTTGTCGCATCTTGACATGCGGGTCGCTGGTTTCTACCAAGCGGGTCACAATCTGCAGCAATTGCTCGCCATTATACAGCTCGTATCGATAACCGCTCTCGGGTTCCAGCCATTCGCGCACACCGGGAATATCAGCAGCGATAGGAATCAGTCCGAGCGCCTTGGCCTCGATGAGCGATACCGGTGACGAATCCGAAATGGCGGCGGACAGATAACAGTCATGCTGTGCCATGAACCTCATGAATTCCGCGCGCGATAATCGCTCGTAATAATTGAGCCGGTTCCCGACCAGTGACTTCGCAATCAGACGGAAATGCCCTGCCATGGAACCGAATGCCGGAAAGGTGACAACCACCCGCCCGTCAACGATTAACGGCGCCAGCGCCCGGACGATGAATTCGTTGTTGTATACTTTCTCATGGTTGCGCGGCACGATTATCCGGAGTGGAGTCTGCAGCGCATATTCTGTCCGGTGATGCTGAAGGTGTCTCTCTTCGATTCCCCACGGGATCATCCGTACCCGTTCGAGCGGTGCCAGCTTCTGGGCCTCCTGCATTATATACTCGGAGTCACCGGTAACGAAATCGGACTGGTGCAGCGCAAACATAGTCTTCCGCCGATGAAAAATGGATTTGTGCGGCACGATAAGCACATCGGAACCCCACAGATGCGTGAGGACCGGGGCGAACCGTCGCGCCTGCGCCAGCGCTGCCGTGAAGCCATAACCGGAAACATAATGCGGATTGACGACATGCGGCTGAAACCGTCGGATCAGCGTACGGACCTCAGTAGCGGCCAGCGCGTACCGCCACGACTTGATGAATCCCCGCGGTCTCAATTGGTGATGCAGCAGCTGACCATCCTCGAGCGAGGCCAGCAGCACACGGCAATTTTGCCGGCGCAACTCCGCCACATATCGCGCCGTGTGAAAGGCGCGGCTGTCCGCCAGAACCAGCACGCGAAGCCGGTCAATCGTCATAGCAGCTTCCCCAGCCAGGACCTGTGGACATAGGTGGGATACGCATAAGGCAGAGCGCCCCACTTCTCCTTGTATGCCGCCAGTCCTTCTGCCCCCGGCGGCGACATTCCCAGATTCAAACGGGTGACCCCCTCGTTAGCGAGCTGCCTGGTCATCGAGTACAGAATGTATTGATTCGGTTTGGCGAAAGAAAAGTTCTTGTCGAAATAGACCTGCCAATGAAGCACCGAAGCCCCGTCGACTAAGAATATGTGTGAGGCAGCAAGTTTACCATCGACTTCGCCAATCACCCAGCGAATGCGCCTCTCCTGCTCGGCCAGGAGCGCTAGTGCATCGAAAAAGGAATCGCAGTATTTGGGTGGCCGCTTATGCCGGTGTTCGGTTGAGGTCATCAATTCAAGAAATCTCTTTCGATGTCGGCCCGAGTCATACGGCTCAACGGTTACCCCTTCACGCCCGGCTTTGCGTATCTCCGACCGCAGCGTTGCGTCCGGTGGCTCCCAGTCTGGATTCGAAATGTCGACAACGAGTGTTTCGTTCTCCTGTCGTTGAAACCCGTGCGATACCGGGAACTCGCATTCAAAATCGGTCAGATACAGACGGGCATAACCGGCCATAGCAAGAGCGTGAGATATGTAGCCGGCCGCCTCAGTCATGTTCAGTGAGGATGATTCGTCCACCCAGATTCTCGCATACAGCCCGTCGACCATCGCCTGAAAACAAGTGAACGGATGCGGCCGGAACTCAACACCCGGCAGCGCCGCAACAATCCGGGTTCCTTCGAGTAGCACCCAGCAGACCGGCGTACCGCTCATGGTCTTCCAGAGCGACACGAAAGGAATCGATGCATACAGCGAGAATGAATTGATCCGAGGCTGCAGCTCCGTCGGGACTGCTGATGCCGCCATGCGCTGAACTATCATCATGGGCGAATCAACAGCAGCTTGCCGCGCGCCGTGACGCCATCGTTCCCGACAAGCACAAACAAATAAACGCCCGATGCCACCAGACGTCCGGACTCATTGCGGCCGTCCCAGTACATCAGTGATGTCTGGCGAACCAACTCTCCGGAAAGGGTGTGTATCTGCAGCTCGAACGGTCCGGCAAAGTTGAAATTCAATCGCTCGGAGCCATCGCGGACCTCGAACGGATTGGGATACGCGACAACGTTTTGAGGATCAGTGGTGGGGTGTGTGACCGCCGCGCCGTACGCCGAGATCCCGGACGCAGTTGCGATATACAGAATGCCACTCTCCCGGTCGAGCGCCAGCGCGCGGATATCATTGGAAACAAGACCGCCGCTTAGCGAGGTAAACACGATGATCTCCCCCGTAACGGCATCGCGTCGGGCCAGGCCGTTGTGGGCGCCGATCCAGAGATTGCCCCGGTCGTCAAACTCCAACGCGGTAATATCCGGTCCGATTCCGGGAGGAAGGTCGACATTCACGAATCGTCCGCCATCCCCAAGATCAATATCGAATCGTGACAGTCCAAAATTGGTCCCGGCCCAGAGCTCGCCAAAGGGTGAGAATCGCACCACGCGAACAACATCCGATCGCAAAAAGGAGTTGCTCTCCCGGTGTTGCCACACGACGTCATCGGCGCGATCGCGAATGTCGGGGCCCGTATAATATCGAAACAATCCATTCGCCTCGGTCGCTACGGCCAGGTACTCGCCGAACCGGTCGATCGAACCGGTGAACGCATCGGTGATACCATCGGCGTACCCCAGCGAGTCCCACGACGCCAGATTGTCCAAAGAGTCAAGCAGACCGATCGCCACCGGGTAGCCGTTCAGGGCGCGATAGCACGATGCGAACAGGTGTCGATAATCGCGTGTCACGGCTCGCGTCACCACGTACGACGCAAGCTCCGAGACACCCCGAAGTGTCGAATTCAGATTGCTGTACTTTGTGACGCTGGAATCAGTCAGGCGATAGACGCCGTCCCCCTCGGTACCGGCCCAGACTGCACCAGTGCGATCTGCGACGGCCGCCGTGGTTGCACGAAACAGACTCATCGTCTGCACGCTCCAACTCCCGTCTCGCAGCGTGCCGGCCCCTTTGTCAAAAAAGAGAGCCGTGAGATCGCCGCGGTCGTTGACCGCCAGTCCCGTGACATTGTTGCCGGGCATATCGGAAGCGAAGAACCTGACATAGCTGCCCGTCGAGTTTTGATACATGCCCCCCGTACGAACCGCCAGCCATCGGAAGACCCCGTTGTTGGCACCGGTCACTGTTGAAGTCGTTATGCCCGGAGTCGGCAATATAGTAACAGCGTCATTCTTGATATATCCGAAGGCACCCAGCGAGTACACAAACATCGTGTCGCTATCGATCTTGATGTCCGCGCAGTTTACACCCGCGCCGATCGCTACACTGGTTATTGTCGTGTCGGCCGGCGAACGATCCAGTTGAAACAGCCCTTTGGGAGTCGCCAGGTAGATATGCGACTCGAACCCGACCACCCGCCGCACGGTATCGGTCGCCAATTGGGGGAAATTGTCAATGGAGAACGTCGTCCAGTTGGCCGGCGACTTCAAATTGTCCGGGTTACTTTTGTCAGCAACAGCCAATCCGGCAGAGGTAGCCAACCAAATGGAATCCCCGTTCAGCCAGATATCATAGACTGCCGGAGACGGGTTGAGCGCACCGAAGAGTCCATAGCTATCCTCGATCTGGCCGCCGTCGGTTGATTTGGAAAACAGGACCAGCCCCAGGCTGGTGCCAACCCAGAGGTTGACCCCGTCATCGACCACTCTGTACAAACCAAAGAGGTTGTTGTTATTGTCGAAAAACAGGAACTGACGGCTGGTGGCCCGGTCGAATTTCACCAATCTACCGAATCCGGCCATCCATTTCTGACCCGATGTATCGACCGCCACATCGTGGATGTCGGTCGTGCCCAGGCCATCGAGGTTGGCATAACGCTCTCGTGGACCGGATGGATCCGTGACCACCAGCAGTCCGCCGGAGGTGGTGACGTACAACGTGTCATCGATGTCGATGATCCGACGGACATCAGCGAACGAGGAAAGCGTGTGCCACTCCCCGGGCGCAACCTTGATGGTGGCAGCCGAACTATTGGTCGCCAGGAGGAGGCCGATATGAACTATCGTCGCAACAAGAACTTTCGGATTAACCATATGGCGGGCAATATAGTCAAAACGGAAACCAGAACCAAGAACGAGAACCGCCCGGCGAGGTCCCCGTGCCGAGTGAAGAACGTGTACTGGTCGAGAAGCCCGACCTTCCCTTTGAGTGCGGCCACAGCATTGTGCGGAAGCTGCTCGCGGATACGGCCGTACGGGTCAACGATATAGGTCAGTCCCGTATTGGCGGCCCTGGCCATCCAGCAACGATTCTCCACCGCCCGAGTCAGGAATATCCGCGAGTGCATATGAATACCCACCGAACTTCCGAACCAGGTATCGTTGGTGATGCCAACCAGAAACCCTGCGCCATCACGTACCATTTGCCGCGCGAATTCCGGGAAGGTGGATTCGAAACAGATCAGTACCCCGAACGTGACATCGGGAAGCTCGAACAAGTGAATGGAATCACCGGGATAGAAGTCCGACCACCACTGGATATCGTATCGATCGATGAGAGTAAGATACTTGGTGAGGATGTCCCGTTTCAGAAACGGCATGTTATCCTGGTACGGAACGGTCTCCGAAAACGGCACCAGTTTCATCTTATCGTAATGAGCTCCCATCCGACCGGACGGCTCGAACAGAAAGCAGGAGTTATAGTGGTGCTGTACCTTGCCGACCACGTCTTTCCGCAGTCCTCCGACCAGATGAAGTGCTCTCGTCTTGCGGGCTGTCTCTCCCACCATGCGGCGACAGTATTGGTCTATCGACAGATAACAGGGGGCCGCGCTTTCCGGCCAGACCTGCAGTTTGATCGAGCTGTCAGCTACCGTTTGTGCCAAAGAATCATACAGTTTGACACTGTATCCCTCATTCTCGAGCTCCCACTTGATGTCCAGAGGCACCGAACCCTGAAGCAGCGCCACGCCATATCTTCCTTGCTGCGGGTACGGAGGCAGTTCGATCCAGCCGTACGCCAGAAGGCCAAGTACTATTGCGAACGAGGCGAACGCGGCAGTGACTCTTCGCTCAGCCGCCTGATCGTGTCGCCATACTTGCCAAACCAGTACATTCACGATGACGATCAACAGCGACAAGCCGTGCACTGAGACCACGGAGACGATCTGGAGAATATAGAGGTAATAAGATTGTGTATATCCCAGGTCGGACCAGGGGAAAGCAAACTGCGACAAGGTTCGAAAATACTCCATGCCAACCCATAGGAGAGGGGCACCGATGATTCCGGCAAGCGGGCGCCACTGGTAGAGACGGTTGAAGGCCAGCAGCACGATCGCGTAATAGAGTGCTACAATCATCACGGCCGCCAATGCGCCGGGCGGCGTCACCAGCCAGACCCAATAGAGTGAAAACGCATTGAAGAAGAATCCAAAGAAATATGCGGCGTTGAATGCTTGTCGGCCGCGAAGCTTCGCGATGATCATAAATGGCCGGGCAAGAGAAAACCAGGCCAGAAAGCCAAACCATCCGGGATAATACGCCAGTGAAAGAAGGAACGACCAAACCAGTAATTCGAACCGCCGATTGCGGAGCTCGATGTCTGGTGGGAGGATCAGGGCGCCGATTTTGGAACGCACAGACACCGGCGGATCACCCTCGTACGATCAGGGATTTCCCCGTCATCTCTTTCGGCTGCTCCAGGCCCATGATATCGAGCACGGTCGGCGCCACATCGGCCAGCACGCCGCCATCCCGCAACGTAAACGTCGTCCGCGCCTTGGTGGCGTCGAACGGCATCAGCACGCCGCCATCTCCGACCGGTCGATGCCCCAGTTGCCCGCTGGGATCATACACGATGAACGGCACGAGATTCGTCGTGTGTGCGGTCCACGGCCCGCCGGTAGCCGGATCGATCATCATCTCGGCATTGCCGTGATCGGCCGTCACCAGCGCGATCCCTCCCTCGTTCTTTACGGCTTCGACCAATCGCCCCAATCCCCGGTCCACCGCTTCCACCGCCGCTTTTGCCGCCTGAAAGCTGCCGGTATGTCCCACCATGTCACAGTTGGCGTAATTGATAAGTACGAAATCGAACACGCCGGACCTGATCCGCTTTATTACGTTGTCGGTCAATTCCACACTCGACATCTCCGGCTGCAAATCGTAGGTGGCCACTTTGGGCGACGCGATCATATCGCGCTCCTCGCCCCGGAATGGTTCTTCTACGCCACCATTAAAGAAGAACGTCACGTGCGCATATTTCTCCGTCTCGGCCGTCCGCAGTTGACGCCTCCCGGCCCGGGACAGGAGCTCGCCGAGGATGTTCTTGAGTCGAGTGGGATGGAAGGCGATCTTGGCCTCGAACATCTTGGTGTCGAAATTGGTCATCGTGATGAGTTCGATGCGCGGGTGTTCCGGGTGGATGTACCCCACGATATCATGCCCGAGCAGCATGTACGACAGCTGGCGCGCGCGGTCGGCCCGGAAATTGAACATGATCGCCACGTCGCGGTCGGCCAGTCGTCCCGTCTCCGGAGAACCCAGGTCGACAACGCACGGAAGGATGAATTCGTCGGTGACCTTGTTGATGTATGATGCCTGAATCGCCCCCACCGGGTCCCTGAACCGCTGCCCTTCACCGTAGACAATCGCCCGATACGCCTTGTCGGTCCGTTCCCACCGGCGATCGCGGTCCATGCCATAATACCTGCCGCACACAGTGGAAACCTGTCCCAGTCCCAGATCCTTAAACTTGGCCATGACTTCGTTCATGTATCGCTGCCCGGAGGTGGGCGGTGTATCGCGTCCATCCATAAACGCGTGCAAATACAGCCGCTGGACTTTCCTTTGTTTCGCCAGCTCGGCCAGCGCGTACAAGTGCTTCAATGAGGAGTGCACGCCGCCGTCTGAGACCAGTCCGAACAGATGCACGGCTTTCCCTTCCTCGGCGACACGCTCCATGGCCGCATTGAACACTTCGTTTTCGAAGAATTCGCCGTCCACAATCGATTTGTCGATCCGGCTCACGTCCTGATACACAACCCGCCCCGCCCCAAGGTTGAGATGCCCCACCTCGCTGTTCCCCATCTGGCCGTCAGGTAGCCCCACCGCCGGCCCGGAACCATCAATCTTGGTGTGCGGAAATGAGCGCATGAGATAATTGTAGGTAGGCTTGTCGGCCGCGGCGACGGCGTTGTCCGGGGTTGCTTCTCGCAACCCGAAGCCGTCCAGAATGACCAGAACCACCAGCATTGTCGTTATACCAGACTGACCACGCCTCGACCACCGACGATCCGGCCGATCCGATACGCCTTCTCACCGGAGTCGGCAAGATGACGCAGAATCTCACCTGCCTGCTTCTCCGGCACGACCAGGATATAACCAATCCCCATGTTGAAGGCCGAGTACATATCCAGTCGATCCAGATTCCCTGCCGTTTCGAGATATTCGAATATCGGCAGAATTGGCCAGGTTCCTTTGCCGATCTCGGCGTCGAGATGTTTGGGTAAAATCCGATTGAGGTTCCCCGGTATGCCGCCCCCGGTGATATGCGCCATCCCGTGAACGGTGTACTTTTCGAGCAGCCCGAAGACGAGCGGCGCATAGCAACGGTGCACCGCCATCAGTGCATCGGCTATTGTCCCGTTTAGTTCGGGCACGACAGCATCCGGTTGAAGTCCTGCCTTCTCAAAGACGACTTTTCGCGCCAGCGTATAGCCGTTTGTATGGAGACCGGTCGAAGGGAGCCCTATGCAGATGTCCCCCTCAACGATCGTGCTGCCGTTGATGATCTTCGACTCTTCGACTACCCCCACGATACAACCGGCCAGATCATACTCGCCAGGATAATAGAGGTCCGGCATCTCCGCTGTCTCCCCACCTATCAATGCCATACCGACTGAACGGCAGGCGTGGGCGAGACCCGACACCATTTCCGCCACTACTGCCGGTTCGAGCTTGTGAATCCCGATGTAATCGAGAAAAAATAACGGCCGTGCCCCATGGACCAGGATGTCGTTGACACAGTGATTGACCAGATCTTCGCCGATTGTGTTGTGCCGACCGGTCATAAACGCCAGTTTCACCTTCGTACCCACACTATCGGTCGATGAGACCAGCACCGGGCTTTTCAAGCCAGAGAAATCCGGTCGGTAGAAGCCGCCGAACGAGCCGATTTCGGAGAGGACCTGCGGCCCGAATGTCTGACGAGCCAGGCTCTTTATGCGCGCTACCGCCTCGTCATTGGCGCGGACATCAACCCCCGCTTCCGCGTATGTCATCTTTTTGCCGGAAATATCTTTCGACATGCGGGCAAATGTACCCCGGCGGACCAGTGAAGTCAACTATTTGCGCTGACGCAGACTTACGCCAGATCGAACAGCAGAAACTCGGCTTGCCGTGAAGCGGTGATCTCAAGGCTCAGCTCGCCGCTCACCGCCGCACCGTCGCCGTCGGTCAGTTTCTGTCCGTTCAGGGCCAATTCCCCGGTCACCAGTTGCAGCCAGGCGTGCCGGTCCTTGGCGAGTTCATGCCGCACATGATGCTGCGGTTCCAGAATCGACGCATACAGCGCGACGTTCTGATGAAGTGTAAGCGCTCCGTCTGTCTCGTTCGAAGAAGCAATGACGCGCAGTCGGTTCAGTTTTTCCGCGTCCGGGAAACTTTTCTGATCATATCTCGGCTTCAGTCCCGCACGTTCCGGCAGTATCCAGATCTGAAGCAGATGAACTTGCTCCGTGCGGGAATGATTGAACTCACTGTGCATGACACCGGTTCCGGCGCACATATACTGCACATCGCCTCGTCGAATGACACCGCCACCCCCTGAGCTGTCCTTGTGCTCGAGAGCGCCGGCCAGAATGTACGTAATGATCTCCATGTCGTTGTGCGGGTGCGGTGGAAACCCCTTTCCACCGGCGACTCGATCTTCGTTGATGACTCGAAGATCGCGAAACCCCATGTGCCCGGGATCGTGGTAGGTATTGAACGAGAAAGTATAGTGCGTATCGAGCCACCCGTAATCAGCGTGGCCGCGCTCGGCGCTTCTCCGGAGTGTGATCATCGATTTCTCCTCGCTATCATGTTCATTCGGCCCTCATGCCGGTCGCCAGGTTTTTTGAGACCTCGCTCCAATTCACCACGTTCCACCAGCCGGTCACATACTCGGCACGACGGTTCTGATATTTCAGGTAGTACGCGTGCTCCCAGACATCGATCCCCAACAGCACTGATGCGCCCCAATGCGCCATCTTCTGCTGGTTCTCAACCTGGGTGATCACCAGACGGTCATCAGCGGGCCGGTAATGCAGGAGAGCCCAGCCGCCCCCTTCAACTTTGATAGCTGCCTCAGAAAACTGCTTCTTGAACAGTTCCAAGCTGCCGAAATCGCGGGTGATCTTCTCAGCGAGTGGGCCGGACGGCTCACTGCCTCCTGAGGGGGACATCACATTCCAGAACATCGAATGGAGATAATGCCCGCCGTAGTTAAATGCCAGTTGACGGGACCAATGCTGTATCAGCGCGAAATTACCGGACGCGCGAGCCTTGGCCAACTCCAATTCGGCCGCATTGAGCCCATCCACATACGCCTTATGATGCTTGTCATGGTGCAGTTCCATAGTCTGGGCGTCGATGTGCGGCTCGAGTGCGTTGTAGGGGTACGGCAGTTTCGGCAGTTCGTGTTTGGTGAGTTCGCCTGCAGTCGTGGCCGTGCCGGCTGACTGCCCACCACCACCCTGGCCAGGTGACTGGGCGATCGCGTTCAGCGACGACATCACCACTGCCCCGCTCGCCAACGCCCCTCCGGCCACTTTCATGAAATCACGACGATCGGTATCCATGCCTTGTCCTTCTCGTTATGCAACCAAATCTGGACTGTTTAATTCCACTTTCCCTTAAACAACGGGGAGTCGCGCCGGTTCACGCCCTGCGAGTATCGGACAGCACGAAAGATTCCGCTTGAAGGATGGCGCCGTCCACGATATATTGTGCGCAAGAAAGCCGCATTCCGACTGAGGAGGAGTCCGCATGACACCACGTTTCACCACTGCCTGTCTGGTATTCGCATCAATGGTTGCATCGAACATGACGGCGCGCGCGCAATCAGAATTCATCTACGACGGTTCCGACGGCATAGGCATTTTCGGTGGCTATGGCTTCAACGAAGACTTGCGCGGTCCGTCCGTGAATGCCGGGTTTTCCTCGAAAGGAAAATTCGACCTTGGCATGAACATCGGCTACATCACCGGCGACAATGTCTCTGTGAAAGTACTCGGTGTAGGCGCCAATGTACTGGTGGTGAAAGAGGATACTGAGGTTCCGTTTACTCTGGCATTGACCGGCAGGGCTGAGGTCGACGTATTCTCAGTCGACGAGTATTGGTCCAAGCGACAGTTCGATATCCAGCTCGCCACTCTTGGTGTCTGGGGATACAAAAGGATAGTGCTTTCTCGCACCACCTTTCTGTTGCCGTCGATTGGACTCATGAAAGTAAGCTCAATCGACGATGAGATCGACGGCTACACGGTGGCGTCCGGGGCGTTCCAAATAGCTTTTGGTAATCCGGTGAAGAAACTCTGGGTAATTGGAGTGACAATCTCGAGAGCCGAGGAGCGCACCACCGGGTACGTCGGCGTCGGGCAAGTTCTCATGCGCGAATGACATAAGGACGCGTTTATTATACGCGTTCAAACGCTTTCGGCAGGCACTCCACGATATCTCCGGCGATCATACCGCGCTGCGTGAACAGATCGGCGGCAATATCCCCGGCCGTGCCGTGCACATACACGCCGCAGATAGCGGCATGAAGCGCCGACATCCCCTGAGCAAGAAACGAACCAATCACACCGGACAACACATCGCCCGAGCCTCCTGTTGCCATACCGGAATTGCCGGTTGGGTTCAACCAGCAGCGAAGGTCCGGCGATGCCACAAGAGTCGGGCTCCCTTTCAACACCAACACGACATTCAAGTCGTGAGCCGTTTCTCTGGCCAGAGCGATCCGCTCGTGAATGTCCACCGGTACCACTTTGCCGGTCAAACGTGCGAACTCACCCGGATGCGGGGTCAGGACGAGTCCGGCGTCATGCGGGCGATTCTTAATTAAGTCGGCGTTGTTGGTGAAAGCCGTGACACCGTCGGCATCGAGAACGGCCGGTTTGTCCAGTGATGCTACGAGCCGACGCACCAACTCAAGGGTTTCGTGATGCAGCCCCAGACCGGGGCCGATCACCAGCGCGTCGTGTTCCGCGGCCAATTTTCTGATTTCGCCAAGCGAGCGGAGCGCCAGCGCCCCTTTCTTGCCGACATCCGGAAGCGGAATGGTGGTGGCCTCGGTCAGTTTGATGGCGAGCACCGGTTGTGTTGTTGCCGGGCAAGCGAGCTTAACCAGCCCACATCCGGAACGAATGGCGCTTCGTGACGCCAGCGCTGCCGCACCGGTCAGACCGGTGGAGCCGGCTACTAACAACAGTTTGCCGAAATCCCCCTTGTGACCATCCGGCTTTCGTTCGGGCAGCAGGCCTGCTAAATCCCAGGGCATGGTCAATTCCGTGCGCAGATTGAACTTCTCGATGGCGGTGTCGGGAATTCCGATCGGCACCACCACTACAAAGCCAGCTGTCTCGCGCCCGGGCGTGACGTACAGACCGTACTTGGGAAGGGCCAGTGTGAACGTGTGATTAGCAATTACCACCGCCCCTTCATACTGGCCGGTATCAGCATTGAGGCCGGAAGGCAGATCGATTGAAATTATCTCTGTCTCTTGCCCGTTTATGTACTCGATCAGTTCAGCGGCGAGCCCTTCAGGCACGCCGGCGAATCCGGTTCCCAAAACGGCGTCGATAACATAGTCGCATTCCAATTCTTCGGGGAGGTCATCAATAGAGGTCACCGGGTTCGGTTTGATTTTGCACTCTTTGAGCCGATCGTGGTTGAGCCGGGCATCAGGTGACAGCTTGTCCACCGGTCCCATGAAATAGACTGATACATTTACACCAGATTTTGATAGCCGACGGGCCACCACGAACCCATCACCACCGTTGTTCCCCTTACCGCATATTACGGCACAGCTGGTCTGCTTGGGTTTGTCGATAAGAAGATTGAGAATAAACTCGGCGATCCCGTTTCCGGCATTCTCCATCAGCTCAGGTCCGGAGATACCGCAACGGTCAATTGTTTCGCGGTCAATCGCGCGCATCTCGGCCGATGTGACCAGCTTCATATGTCAGCCCTGGCAGCGCACCTTCGACAGTTGGCCCCCCGACCTGCCCCTTTTCGCCGATGCATCGAGCGCGAACCGGATAGCTGACAGCACGTCTGAGAAAAACTTCATCTGCACATTATCTTTGATTTCCGACGGAATGTCCGACGTGTCCTTCCGGTTGTCTTCCGGCAGTATCACCGTTTTTACTCCGGCTCGAACGGCACCCAGCAGCTTCTCCTTGAGACCGCCGATCGGCAGCAGTTCACCGCGCAGTGTGATCTCGCCGGTCATCGCCAGACAGGATTTTACCGGTTGCCCAGTGAACATGGATGCCAAGGCAACGGCGATTGTGATCCCGGCCGACGGGCCGTCCTTGGGCGTTGCCCCCGACGGCACATGAATGTGCACATCCCGACCATCGAAAAGTTTCTGATCTATTTTCAGGTCGGCCGCATTGGAGCGCACAAACGACAGTGCCGCCTGTGCTGATTCCTTCATGACGTTACCCAGGTGACCCGTAAGCGTGAGCGAATTCTTCCCCGGCATGACGGTTGCCTCGACAAAAAGGACCTCCCCTCCCACCGATGTGTACGCCAGTCCCGGCACCACTCCGGCGCGCCCCTGGCGCTTCAGCACCTCGCGGGTGAATCGCTTCGGCCCCAGCAGCCGCGAAACCTCCTTGGCGTTCACAATCATCTTCCGCTTTGAACCCGATGCAACTTTCCGGGCAATTTTCCGGACGACACTGGCGACCTCGCGCTCGAGATTGCGAAGTCCTGCTTCGCGCGTGTAGCCGTCGATCAGGAGCTTCACCGCGCTGTCATCGATAGTCAGTATGGCCTTGCTCAGCCCATGGTTTTCAAGCTGTTTGGGAACAAGATATTTTCGGGCAATCGAGAGTTTTTCCAGGTCCGTGTAACCCGGGATTGAAATCACTTCCATTCTGTCCAGAAGCACCGGCGGGATCGGCTCCAGCCAGTTCGCCGTGGTGATAAACATCACCCTGGACAGATCGAACGGCAGATCGAGATAATGATCGGTGAAGGTATCGTTCTGTTCCGGGTCGAGCACCTCCAGAAGCGCCGAGGCCGGATCCCCTCTGAAATCGCTGCCAAGTTTGTCGACCTCGTCGAGCATGATGATCGGGTTGTTCGAACCGCACCGCTTGATACTCTGGATGATACGCCCCGGCATGGAGCCGATATACGTGCGGCGATGTCCCCGAATCTCCGCTTCATCCCGCATGCCGCCCAGCGACACCCGCGCAAACTCGCGTCCCATCGCGCGCGCTATCGACTTGCCAAGTGAAGTCTTGCCGACGCCGGGAGGCCCGACAAAACAGAGGATCGGCCCCTTGATATCGGATTTCAATTTGCGGACCGACAGATGCTCCAGTATCCGCTCTTTGACCTTCTCCAGATCGTAATGGTCTTCGTCGAGGATCTTCTGTGCCTTCTTGATATCCAGAATATCCTTGGTGGATTTCTTCCACGGGAGCGTCACCAGCCAGTCAAGATAGGTGCGAGAGACCGTGTACTCGGCCGATGACGGCGTCATGTGTGACAGGCGATCCAGTTCCTTATAGGCGGCTTGCTCTGCCACTTCCGGCATGCCGGCCGCTTTGATCTTCTTCTCAAACTCCTCGATCTCCCCTTTGTCATCCCCATCCCCGAGCTCCCGTTTGATTGCCTTGAGTTGCTCGCGGAGGATATAATCGCGCTGAGATTTGCCCAGTTCACTGGCCGCCTGCGCCTGAATCTTCTGCGACAACTCCAGTACCTCGATCTCCCGGTTGATCGCCTGATACAACATGTGCATCCGCTTGTGAACATCGAGCTCTTCCAGTATCTCCTGCTTCTGCTCGATCGACATGTTCAGACTGGAAGCAACGAAATCGGTCAGCTTGGATGGCGTGTCCTGATTGATAGCCGTAACATGGAACTCCTCAGTCAGATACGGCGCCAGATCAACGAGCGTTTTCACCCGTTCGAGCAGATTCCTCTGCAGCGCTTCCAGCTTCACCGTTTCGTGCACGGTCTCGGAAAGCTCCTCAATATCAGCGGTCAGATATGGCGTCGTTGCCACGAACCGCTTGATGCGAATGCGGCTCAGGCCCTGGATAAGAAAGCGGACCGTACCATCGGGGAATCGCAGCATCTTAAGAATGTTTCCGGCCGTCCCGACCAGATACAGGTCATCCGGTCCCGGATTCTCTTTCTTGGCATCCTTCTGCAGAAACAATCCGATGCGCGAGCCGCGCATGAGCGCCTCATCCACCAGCTTGGTCTGATCCACCTGCTGAATCATCAGGGGGACAACCAGGAATGGATATACAATCGTCCCGCGGAGCGGCAGGATCGGGATAGCGTGCGTATCGGACGGGGACTCGGTCCCCTTTTTTTCTATTACCGTGGTCATCGTTTCCTCAATAACGGCTCGTTCTTTCATTCCATCCTATAATGAATCGGTCGATTCGTTCAAAAATTGAACATTCATGGGAGCGGTTCGGTTCGCCGGGTCTGCCGACGATGTCGGTTAGACATTGAACCGGAACAGGATAACATCGCCGTCCTGGACAACATACTCCTTGCCCTCAAGATGGAATTTCCCGGCCGCCTTGAGCGCCGCCGGTGTCTTGTACTGGATATAGTCGTGGTACTTTATCACTTCGGCGCGTATGAAACCCCGCTCGATATCACTGTGGATCACCCCGGCCGCCTGCTGGGCGTGCGTACCGGACCTGATGGTCCACGCCCGAACTTCCGGCTCGCCGGCCGTCAGGAACGAGATGAGTCCCAGCATGCCGTACGATTTCTGGATCACCTGTTCCATGGCAGGGCGTTCGATCCCGAGTTCCTTCAGAAACTGCGTCCTTTCCGCCGGTTCCAGCATGACCAATTCTGCCTCGATTTTCCCGCAGACTACCGTAACATCTCGCTTGCCCGGTGCTGCGAACTTCTGAAATCGCGCGCTAATCTCACCTGCTTTGGCCAAGTCGTCCTCACCGATATTCACGACTATCAAGAGCGGCTTCTGAGACAGGAACATGTAGCCGCGAATTGGCCGTGCTTCTTCGTCGGTCAGGTCGAGATCGATCAGCGGTTTCTCCTGCTCCACCTGTACCAGACACCGTTTGAGAATATCGAGCTCCCGCTGCTCGTATTTGTCGGATGTCAGGTTAATGCGCCGCGCCTTCTTCTCAATATTACTCTCGATCATCGCCTGGTCCAGCAAGATCATCTCATCGATGAGATTCCTGATATCACTTTCGGGGTTGGCATCCGGCGCGAACGCGTTCACTACCAGCATGAATGCGTCCTGTTTGCGAAGGTCTGGGTGGATCTCCAATCCGGCAGACTTTTCCCCTTCACCGGAAAAGCCGGGGGCATCCAGAAACTCGATCTCCGCATGGGTGATCTTCTTTGGATTCACCAGTTCGGCCAACTGTTCGACCCGGTTGTCCGGGACCTTGATGACAGCCCGGTGGACCGCTTGTGAGAAATCCCCAACCGTCTCCTGAGTGCCGGCAGCAGCGTTGAAAATAGTCGTCTTGCCACTTTGCGGCTTGCCAATCATGCCTAATCTCATACCGGTTCATAGTATGTCACCAGTCGTGTGATGGCAAGGAGTATGTGGGTACCGATTCGACTTGACTGCCGGACCGCTTATTGGTATGGTGATACAGAACTCCATGATATGACCGGGAGGCAGCCCCCATTGCCCTGGCGGATTGAATTCGTATTCGTTTCTCTTCTTTTTGTGGTGGTTGTATTGGGCGAAGGCCCTACGGCAAGAGCAGACGACGCCATGCGAATACAAGCCGGCCAGCGAGTACGTTTGACCGCGCCGGCATATGGTCCTGCGAGAATAACCGGCGAGATAGCAGGACTGGGGGTGAAGGGAATGGTGGTCAAAGTACTGACCAACTCGGACACTCTTCTGTCAGTTCCTTACAGCTCCATAGAGAAAATGGAGGTTAGTCTTGGGCGCCGAGGACACGCTGCTGCTGGAGCCGCACTGGGCTTCGGGGCCACGTTGTTTGCGGAGTTTCTGATTGGCAAAGCCAGCAGTGACAAAGCCGGCTTGGGTACACTCTCCAAAGGCAACGGCATGATTGTGTTGGGCGGTGTGACAGCAGTAGGGGGGTTGATCGGCTCGTTCATCAAGACAGACGAATGGAGACAGGTCTCAACACCAACAATTCAGGTCGGCATGCGCCTGTGGGAAGAAAGGGCGGGATTGGTAGTTTCGCTGTCGTTCGACTGACTCCGCGTTGAGCTGCCACGGAAATGCCATAGGCGTCAAAGGGGCGAAAAGATTGGCTGGGGAACGACTTTCAGTTGACCAGACATTACGAAGCGACTTCCTTGACTTCGATATCCATGATAAGAGAAAGGCCCCGCATGTCTGCACGAAGAACATTCTTTCGGACTCTCAGTGCGCTTGTTGTCTCAGTACTGTTCATTACCCCTACTGTCTCATCAGCCGAAGACTCGCGTGATCTGCTGAATCATCGCGTGCGGGTGACGGCTCCAGCATTTTCATCTCAGAGAATCGATGGCCTGGTGGCGTCATTCAACGACAACACCCTGCGTCTCGAGGATTGCCGCCCAAATCTGGACCTTCAGCTTGTCCCGACAGCATCGATCACAAAGATCGAACGCTTTGAGGGACGACACGGCAACACACTCAAGGGAGCTTTGATCGGCGGAGGGATCGGATTGGCGACATTCGGCATTCTTGTGGTCACCGACACTGACAATGATCCGAATGGTTGGGAGGAATTTGAAGATGCGATGACTGTCGCTTTTGGCGTCATGTTCGTCGGTGGCGGGACACTCACCGGCGGACTGATCGGAACGTTTATTCGGAACGACCGGTGGCGGGAAGTACCGTTAGATCAGTACAAGTTTAATCTGTATCCAGCAAACCGGCATGGAGTGGGACTGACTCTGTCGATGAGATTCTGAATGGGCGAACCGGCTACTTGACCAGCCCGCGCAGGACCTTCAGATTTTCAATATCTTCTTTGAGGTCGTCCTCTTTGGGTGTCTCGAGGACTTTGGGAATTTTCGCCAGCTTCTTGTCGTTGACCAGATTGCGGAACCCCTCCAGTCCTATCTCCCCTTTTCCAATATGCTCGTGTCTGTCCACACGCGAGCCGAGCCCTTTCTTACTGTCATTGACGTGGATCACCTTGAGCTTGTCGAGCCCGATCACGTCATCGAACGACTTGATTGTCTTCTTATAATCCTTCGGATCGGTGATCGGATATCCGGCCGCGAAAATATGGCAGGTGTCCATGCAGACACCCATCAGCGCCTTGTTCTCGACTTTGTCGATCATATAGGCGATCTGTTCGAATGTGTAGCCAAGGTTGGAGCCCTGACCGGCGGTCGTCTCCAAACAGATTGTGACCGCATTGTCTTTGATCTCACTGAGCACGCGATTCAAATTCGCGCAGATCCGGTCCATTCCTGCCTGCTCACCCAGTCCCAGATGCGAGCCGGGGTGGATGACTAAACTCGGAATCTTGAGCAGATTGCATCGATCCATTTCTTCCTTGAATGACAGATACGATTTCTCATTGAGCGCCGCATCCGCCGAGGCCAGATTGATCAGATAGCTGGAATGAGAGCAGGCAACCGAGATTCCCGTTTCTTCGATCGTTGCGAAAAATTTGCCGACTTCCTCAGTCGAGAGCTTCTTGGCGCGCCACTGGTTGTTTGATTTGTTGAACATTTGGATCGTGTCACACGTGGCGGTTCGGCCGCGCAAAATGGCATTAAACACGCCCCCCTCGATCGATTCATGTGCTCCGAATTGCATGACTCATCAGTCTCCCATCGAACGGCGGTTAACCCGAACACTGTGTCCGGTGGAAAATAGACAAAATAGGGCTATGACACAACCGGCAAATTAAACGGTAATCTTTGATGCAATGCCACAGGCGTTTGTCGATACCGGCATACGACGATGGGGAAGTGTTACGCCTGCTTCTTTGCAGTTCCTGTGTTGATCCCGATCAGTGTATAGAGCGGACAGAAACCACCTATCGCCGAGATCAATGGCAGTATACCCACCAGCCCCCACCATGACTTCAGCACCACTCCAACTGTAAGTATAGCCAGCCCGGCGATGATTCTCACCACTCGGTCGGCGCCTCCCACGTTTGCTTTCATCCGTGACTCCTTTTCTTGGCGTCTGTGACAATGAACCAGAGGACCCGCCAAGCGAGTCCCGATATTCACGTGCTCACCTTGGATTCATAACCAGCAGCTTCGGCTCCGTCATATCCTCGATCGCGTAGCGAACCCCTTCACGCCCCATGCCGGAACGCTTCATCCCGCCATACGGCATCTGGTCAACGCGATACGTGGGGACATCATTGATGACTACGCCGCCGCACTCGATACGCCTGAAAGCGTACATGATATCTTTCATTCGATTCGTGAACAGACCCGCCTGCAGACCGTACTCGGAATTATTGATTGCTGCCACAGCTTCTTCGAAAGTGTAGTACTTCTCGATTATGCCTACCGGAGCAAATATCTCCTTCGAACAGACGGCCATTGATGTCTTGGTATCAGTCAGCAGGGTTGGCTCCATAAGCCGCCCACGGGCGTTTCCGCCGACAAGGAGTCTCGCACCTCCCAATACTGCCTCTCTGATCGATGCCAGCGTGTTTTCGACTGCCGTGGTGTCGACCAACGCGCCGATATCGGTCTCGTCGTCGAGCGGATTTCCGACCTTGAGTTTTTTCACCCGATCGACGAACATATGAATGAACCGGTCATAGATGGAATCGTGCACATATATTCGCTGAACCGATATGCAGGACTGACCGGCGACACCAAACGTACCAAAGAGAAGGCGAGTAATGGCATACTCAAGATCGGCATCATCCGCCACTACCACTCCGGCATTTCCGCCCAGTTCGAGCACGACCGGTTTGGCCCCGCAATGAGCTTTGATCCACCAGCCTACGTCAGCCGAACCAGTGAACGTGATCAACTTCACTCGATCATCCTCCAGAAGCGGTGATGCCTCGGCAGCGCCGGCGGGCAGGATCGAAATGGCTCCTTTTGGATATTCGGTGGCATCTATCAACTCCGCCAGCATAAGCGCAATGATGGGCGTCTTCGAAGCAGGCTTGAGCACGATACTATTGCCGGAAGCGATCGCCGGTCCAATTTTGTGCGACACCAGATTGAGGGGGAAATTGAACGGTGTAATAGCGCCTATCACGCCGCGAGGGAAACGTCGGACCAGTCCCATTCTCCCTTCGCTGCCGACATTCCAGTCAAGGTCGATAAGCTCCCCGCCTATCCGCTTCGCTTCCTCCGCTGACGTTCGGAATACCCCAATGGCGCGATTCACTTCCGCCCGTGAGTCTTTGATCGCCTTCCCCAGCTCAAGCGACATGGTGCGCGCGAACTTCCCGGCGTCCTGCTCAAGACCATTGGCTATGGCGCGGCATACCCGCTCCCGGACGTAAGCCGGGAGCTCGCGCGTTCGTTCAAAGGCACTCTGTGCCCTATCGATGGCAGCCGCAAACGACTCTCGCGAAGCAGCCGCCACCAAGCCCAACAGCGAATCGTCGTACGGCGACTCCACCCGTATTTCCCTGGCACTGTCCACCCATTCTCCCCCGAGGTACATCTTGTACTGGTCGGCCATAGCTTCCTCGACTTTCGAATCCGATTTGTGATGAAAAGATAGGACGAGGTCGGCATAAACTCAAGGGGCGGGTATGAGCTTCCGCATAAATGGACCCGGACGCTGTTGTCCATGAAAGTTTTACCGATATGAATACTATATGAATTGAATGCCGGGGGCTGCCAGCGCGACTCTCCACTATCCCGGCACGCCGTATCGTGGCGAACACAATACCTGAGGAGCAGTCTATGTCACGCAATAGCTACCCGATGGATCTCTGTCGCCGGCCTAAGGGATCGTCAGATCAGTCCGGCATGGCCGCCGTCATGGCGCTGCTCATGGTCGGGATGCTTACCTTGATAGGTCTGGCCGCCCTGTCAACCTCCGACGACGAGGTACAAGTAGCCGGCAACCAGTTTCGAGATACCCGGGCGTTTTATGCCGCCGAGGCCGGCCTTGAGACCGCGACCGCAGCGGTGCAAACCGAATACGAACTCACGGGCTTTCCACCCACTACTCTGCCGAGCGGCTCGGACAGCATCAATGAAAGTGTCGTATCATATACCACTGTAGATAATGGCCCTGCCGTACAGAAGACACTGACCAGCGGCAACCTGTCCGGCCTGCATGCTCTGGTGAAGGAGTATACCATAACATCAGATGCCACAAGCGATGTTGATCGTGCCCGGACCGTGTTAGTTCAGCGATTCGAGGCGGCCCAGGTCCCCATCTTCCAGTTCGCCGTGTTCTACGACGACGAGCTCTGGACCTCCCCTGCCGAGAAGATGACCATCAATGGGCGGGTCCATGCCAACGGCGATATCTGCCTGCAATCCTCCAATGGGCTATACCTCGATAGCTACCTGAGTTCGGCCGGCAATATCTATCACGGGTACAAGTACGGTCTCTACCCGGGTGTCAACGGCGATGTGGCCATCAAAGACCGCGTCGGTCTCTACCAGAGCATGAAGGTCGGCGGCACCTGGCTTGACGCCAACGATACCGAATGGTACTCCAAAGCAGCGACCCGTTGGGGGGGCCAGGTGCAGGACAAAGCATTCGGCCAGGAAAAACTCAATGTTCCCCTGACCAACAAAGGGGAGCCGCACAAACTGATCGAGCGAGCGACAGGCAATCCGGACTCATACGAAAACAAGGCTACGCTTAAGATCATCAACGGTCAGGCCTTGAAGTTTGTCGCCGGCACCTGGGTCGACGTCACCGCTGATATGACCACGAAAGGGATCATCACAGCCACCACCGACAAGTTCTATGACAGTCGCGATAAGAAATATGTCGACGTGTGCGACCTGGACGTCACCAAGCTCTACAGCAACGGCTATGGTCCCGACAACGGCGTGCTGTATTTCTCCGATGATATCGCCGCTTCCAGTGAATGGCCCGCCTTGCGCCTGAAGAACGCGACATCGCTTGGAGCCGGACTGACCATTGCCAGCGAGAATCCAGTGTATACCGTGGGGAATTTCAATACGAGTGACAAGAAACCGGCGGCGATCCTCACCGACGCACTCACCATCCTCTCGGCCAACTGGGACGATGCCAAGAGCACGCAGTCCAAGAGTAACCGACAGGCGGTCTCCACCACTGTGAACGCGTCATTCATCACCGGCGACACCTACCTCGGCCCAGGCAAATACAATGGCGGACTGGCCAATCTTCCCCGTTTTCTCGAGTACTGGGGGGACGCCAGGACTGCCTCCATCTGCGGTTCGATGGTCAACCTGTGGCAATCCATGCAGGCCAAGGGGGACTGGAGTCTCGATTATTATGAGCCCCCCACTCGAAACTGGATTTATGACATCGACTTGGATGATCCTGCCAAACAACCGCCTGACGCACCAAAGATATTGGTGTTCCGCCGCGGCGGCTGGATGCAGCAGGACGTCGCGTACACTACCAACGAATGAAATCACAATGCTGATTGATCTGCGGGGTCGGCGTGACTGCGTCGGCCCCTTGTCATATCTCAGAACGCCACATAGCCGTCAGATCAAGCGTCGGATCTCAGCTAAGGGGTATGGCGGGCATCCCATAGTCTGTGGGTAGGGATGGTTCGTGTCCGTAGCCCCATCACACCAGAAACGGCCCTACGGGGGGTTCCCCGCAACGATCCATAGCGCCCAATCCAATACTCCGCAACGAGATACTGCCAGTTCCGATCCCGACCAATTCGGGACCTGCTGACGGCACGGTGGTTACATACTTGTTCGGCAAACGGAAGGATTGCCACTATGAAGATCAGACATATAGGGTCCGAGGCTGGAATCACGCTTCTGGAAGTGATGGTGGCCATGATTATCCTGAGCATCTCGCTCTTGCTCCTGTTGGATATGGCCATGGTGGCTCTGGATGGCAACGACTGGTCCAACAAGACCACGCTGGCCACCCAGATGCTTCAGGAGAAACTCGAAGAGTTGCGCAGCACGGCTGCGCTGGTGGACGGTTCGGACAGCGCCGACGGTATCGCTCGGAGTTGGACCGTGACCAACGTGGGGAGCCATTTGCGGAGGGTCGATGTACAGGTTCAATGGCAGGACGTACGCAGCCGTACCAAGTCCAATACCATGACCGCCTTCATCAAGACAGATTCAGTGTAGGTGATATCATGAACAGATCGACTAATCCTCTTGCAAATCAGCGCGGTACCAGCATCCTGGAAGTGCTGGTGGCGCTCGTCCTGACAGGCATGGTGACCGCCGCGATCTTCCAGACGTACATCACGCAGCACCGGAGTTATGTAATCCAGGACGATATAAGCGAGATTCAGCAAAGCGCCCGTGCAACTATCGACCAGCTCACGCGGCAGATTCGCATGGCCGGTTTTGGTCTGCCGCAAGGTGTCTCGCCCTTTGAGCCGGGGGATGGGAACGGGACACCGGACACCATCGCCGTCACCTATCGTGTCGGTACGTGCCAGGCGGCATTGTCAGTAGACATGGCCAGCACGTCGTCGGACCTTGAGACCAATGACGACGTCTCGTGTTTCGTCGATGGTCAATGGGCATATATCTATCACCCTGACTCAGGCGGCGGCGAGTTTTTCCAGATTAGCTACGTCGACGTCGGCACCAAACGCCTGCAGCATACGGGCAGCCCGTTCTCGGAGGCCTATGCCAAAGACGCGCTGGTCATCATCCTGGACCGGGTGCAGTTCTTTATCACCGCGGACAACGACAGCAACCCCCAACTGATGGTGCAAAGTCTGTCGCTGTCGCCGCAGGTGTTTGCCGAGAATATTTCGGACATACAGTTCCGGTATCGCATCACCAATGGGACGGTCGTCGACCAACCGATTCTCTTGAGCGACGTCCGCGAGATCCTTATCGCCGTCACCGGGCGATCACGTCATACGGGCGTGGGCGATGTGGATGCCGATGATTATCGCTACCGGACATATGAGTCATCGGTGGCGCTTCGTAACCTTAATCAAGCAGGCAGTTAAGCATGTGCCGGAGGGGAGTTGGTGTAACCATGACAACGCGCATTAACAGTATACGGAACAACAGGGGCTTCTCGCTTGCCGAGGTGCTGATCGCCCTGATACTGACCGGGCTGGTGACGACCGCGTTATTCGGTACCTACATCACACAGCATAAGAACTACATTGTGCAGGACGATATCACGGAGATCCAGCAGGCCGCCAGAGCTTCGATCGATGAGCTGCAACGGCAGATCCGAATGGCCGGGTACGAACTGCCTCAGGGGATGGCTTATCTGGTGGCAGCGAATACCGATCCGGACACGATCACGCTGGCCTACGCCAACGAAGGTTGTGACACCTATCTGTCCGCAGCCATGCCACAGCCGTCGTCCGAGCTCAAGTGCGCCACCGACGTTTCCTGTTTCTCCGCAGGTCAGTGGGTGTACATTTTTGAGCCTGATTCAGGCGGTGGCGAGTTCTTCGAAATCACGCACGTCCAGCCGGGGTCCAATCATCTGCAGCACAATACGATGACGCTGTCGAAAGCCTACAGCCAGGACGCCGTCATTCTCTCGGTAACTCAGGCGAAGTTCTTCATCGACAGCACCACCGATGCCAGCCGCCCGTGTCTCATGATGCAGCTTCTTGGGCAGCCGGCGCAGGTGTACGCCGAGAACATCAGTGACCTGCAGTTCCGCTACCGGTTAACCAACGGCATGATAGTGGACCTCCCGCCGGTACTTGAGGACATACGACAAATCGATATTACCGTTACCGGACGATCCCGCAATCCGGAGGTCGACCGTGAAGGACATGACAATTATCGCTATCGAACCTACACCTCGTCGGTAGCTCTGCGCAATCTTGGGGTGTAAAGGCAGGATATATCGCCATGAAACGACATGTACTTCGAACAGAGAACGGCATCGCCGCCCTGGTGGCGCTCATCATGATCGGCATGCTGACGCTTATTGGTCTGGCCGCCTTGACGACTTCCGACGACGAAGTGGCTATCTCAGGCAACCAGCTGCAGGAGACGCGCGCCTTCTACGCCGCCGAAGCCGGCCTGGAAAAAGCTGCGGCCGCTCTACAGGTCGAGTTTGAGACTACCGGCGCACCCCCCACGACACTACCGGTGGGAACCGAAGAAGTTAACAACTGCTCCGTGTCGTATTCGGCGGTCGATGATGGACCAGCAGTTGTTGACGTACTGACAACCGGCACACTGGCGGGACTTCACGCCCTTATTAAGTCGTTCACGATAACATCGACCGGCGAGAATCCCACCGACGCCGCCCGCGTGGTGATGTCCCAGTCGTTCGAGACGGCGTTGATACCGCTGTTTCAGTTCGCCGTGTTTTACGGCAACGATCTGGAGATCGCTCCGGGCCCTGCCATGTCCTTGATCGGACGGGTACACTCCAACGGCAACATGTGGCTGCAATCCGGCGTCAGCCTGCGTATGGACAGCTACGTGACCGCCTCAGGAGATATCCTGCACGGTAGAAAGGGACCCGGAGGAGTCAGCACGGGTGACGTTTTGATAAAGAACGCCGCGGGCACATACGTGTCGATGAAAGACGGCTCAGAGTGGCTCGACGCCAACGATACCAACTGGTACGATGCGTCCGTCAGCCGCTGGAACGGTCGCGTGCAGGATCAGGCCCATGGCATGACTGAGCTGAACGTCCCGTTGACCGGATCAAGCGACCCTCATAAGCTGATAGAACCGGCCACCAGTAACCCCGATTCGTACGAAAACAAGGCGACGCTGAAGATCATCAATGGCGTAGCATACCAGAAGATTGCCGGACTATGGACCGACGTCACTGCGGGCATGCAAGCGGCAGGAATCATTTCATATTCGGCCGACAAGTTCACGGATAAGCGTGAAAACAAGAAGGTAGATGCCACCGAGCTCGACATCCAGGCCCTGTATAACAACCCCGCATTCGTACCGAGCAACGGCGTGATCTATTTCTCCGACGACATCGCCTCGGCGAGCGAATGGCCTGCCTTGCGTATCAAGAACGGTTCTGAACTCGGCGATGCTCTGACTATCGCCAGCGCGAACCCCGTGTATACGCTGGGTAACTTCAACAGCGTCAACAAAAAGCCGGCCTCGATCATGGCAGACGCGCTGACTTATTTGTCAGGCGCCTGGAACGACGCCAGAAGCGCGGATGTGAATTACACCACACGAATTGCCACTGCGACAACCGTCAACTGCTCGTACCTGACCGGCAACGTGGAGACGGATGCCACGTATTATAGCGGCGGTTTCGAGAACCTGCCCAGATTCCTCGAAGACTGGAAGGGCAAGAACTTCACCTGGAGCGGCTCGGCAATTAACCTGTGGGCATCGGTGCAGGCTATCGGCCCATGGGGCGCAACGGCCTACTACCGCCCCCCGAACCGTGTCTGGTCCTATGATACGGACCTGGACGACCCGAACAAGCTGCCTCCGGAAACCCCGGTGGTCCGCGTGTTCCAGCGCTCCGGTTGGAAACAGGATTACGTCAGTCTGGCAGCCGGTAACTAACCAGAGTTCACAACACCTTGCGAAAACCCGCCCTCTCGGCGGGTTTTTGCGTTGATGACCACCACGAGCTATTCAATGGTGATATCAAACGGCAAACGGGCCAGCAACATTCCCTCGGCAGGCAAGTCGGCAATGTCGGCCAATTGCTCAACTGGATTCCGTCCCGTGAACACTCGTACTACAGCCCCTACCAACGGTGCGGCCGGCAGCATCACTAATGGCCGACGACGAGGATACACCTCGACCGTGTACGCATCCCCAAGCCCAAGCCGCTCGTTGAGAAAGTCCGCTGCCTTCTTGATGCCGCCAATTTCATCTATTAAACCGGCCGATAGCGCTTCACTTCCCGACCAGACACGTCCCTGTCCCAGCTTGTCAACCGAATCGGACGGCAGCGACCTATTCTCAGCCACCAGACTCACAAAATGGTCGTAGAAGGCCTTTAGCTGACTGTAATACTTCGACCGCTCCTCATCCGTGAATGGGCGAACCGTACTCATCATGCCGGCAAATCTCCCTCTGGTGTACAGCTCTTTGCCGAGAGCGATTTTCTGGTACAGCCCGGACAAGTCCGCTTTACCGCCATAAATGCCCACGGAGCCGGTAATGGTTCCATGGTCGGCGAACAGGTGTCTCCCGGACAACGCCACATAGTATCCCCCGGAGGCCGCAACATTCCCCATCGAGACCACCAGCGGTTTCTTCGTGGCAGCTTTGGCGATCGAATGAAGGATCTCGTCAGATGCCAGAGCCGAGCCCCCCGGCGAATCTACGCGAAGAATTATACCTTTCACCCGGGAATCAGCGACAGCCTGCTCCAGTGCCTGACGCATCGGTGTCGGTGTCACATCTCCGGCACGCCCAAAGGGCGAGATGTCGCCGCCGTCGGAAGTGATCTCTCCTTCAGCAACCACGACCGCCAGCGATGGCTGCTTCTCCCATCGGTCAGACATCACCGTGTCGGCCATATACTGTCCGAGCGATTGCATTCGAGCTTTCGAACCGGCTGCGGACTTGAACTCATCCGGATAGCATAAGCCATCCACCAGGCCGGCCGTCAGAGCATCGACAGACGTAAACGGCCCATGGTCTATAATACTCCTGACCGAATCTTCGCTCAGGCCGCGCCCTTGAGCGATTCCGGCCACAAACTGGTCGTACACGTCATCGAGGAGGCGATTGACTTGCTCCCGGTTCTCTTCTGTGGCAGCTGAACGCGTGTAGATCTCGGCAGCGCTCTTATAATCACCAATGCGGACCATATCGATCCTGGCCCCCAGCTTTTCAAGAGTCCCGCCATAAAACGTGAGCTCAGTGCGTAGTCCGACCAGATTCAGTCGGCTGACTGGACTTATCAGAATCGAATCAGCGGCACAAGCCAGATAATAGGACAAGTTGCCGGGTTCACTGAGGTGACAAATTACCCGTTTCCCCTTCTGGCGGGCGCGCTGGAGCGCCTCCCTGATCTCCTGAGTTTTGGCGAATCCGCCGGCATAGGGTCCAACCGAGACTTGAAGCGCGCTGACCGAGGGATCATCGGCCGCTCGGTAGAGAGTTCTCACAAGCGAGATAAACGGTATCGTCGATCGCCCAAATACGGGGCGGGGCGGGTTTTCCGGTAGCTCACCAGCAAGACTAATGGCAAGGGGACGCTGCGGCCGGGTGATCAGCGACGGTTGCATCAAATGCGTCGTCCCAATGAAAGCGGTTGTGCCGCGCCCATCACCACCACGTGAAAAGCGGCTCTTGAAACCCGCGAACTGACGCAGGATGTTTACCCGCAGACCGATCTGCCAGCCTCGATCGGAATCGACAAAGCCATTCACATACAGACCGGCGCGCGGGGACAATTCGGCATGATACACGAAATCCGCATTGTTGAACTGCGTCTTGGTGGAAAGAAACGCGTCGACGGCGAGCGTCAGACGATCCTGCCACGTGCGATACGCCAGCGAATAGCGCTGTTCCGTCTCGGTTCGCTCGCCGTTCACTTTGCTTCGATTCAGATTGGAGTAGACCGCGGCCCAGGAGATTACGCCTCGAGTATTTCCCTGTGCGCCAATCGTCCAGTTGTGCTGCCCATCGTACGAACCCGGGCCGTCGGGGAAATATCGGTACGACAGGCCGAGGTTGAACATCCCTCCAACTGGCATCCCGCCCGCAAACACCCATTCCTTGAAATTCCCGCCGAATTGATCGTCGAGATATCGGAAGGCAGTCGACAGCCGGTCCGCCTGCACCACCCAGCCCCAGCTTCGCGCCACATCGCCGTCGAAATAGTCGGCCATCACCTGCATGCTGGAACTGTTGAATCGTCCCAACCCGGCCGGATTCACCCAGACTGCTTCCGACCCAAACACGCTGGCCGCCGGCTGGTAATAAAATACACCTTCCGGTTGCGCGATGCGTTTCACCGTCTGTCCCTGTGTTGATTGGGTCAGAAGCACACCGTGCCCCACAATCGCCGCCAGGAAAATGCTGAAACTTGTCTTCATCAATCCGCCTTTACTCCCCGCACATATATTCTCCCCTTCCCCCGGATCGAACCGCTGATCTCGGCGTCCCCGTTGCCCGTGCGCAGATTCAAACGATCTTTCTCCACCAGATCTGTCTTGAATCTCAGGTTGGTGGTTTCGATGGCGCCGTCTTCGTCGACGGCCAGCGAAAAATTCGCCGAGATACTGTCCGGCACGGTCACCTCGATATCCTCAAACTGGTTCGTGATCACCAGGCGGCCGTCGCGCATGGAACGTATCTCAACGATCACGGGCGCGGAATTGCCACGCACGAAACTTGGTTCTCCCTGCGGTCGAAAATCGTTCAGATCGATCCGTCCATAACTGTTCTTGGCGTTCACCGCCCCTGTCAAACCGGTGATTTTGATGTCGCCCCCTTCGTTGCGAAATCGGGCGGCGTTGCCAGGGCAAGCGATATTGGTGGCAACTATCGACGCATTGGTAGTGGCAGCCGAGATATCACCGGCAATCTCCTCAAGCAGAATGCGCTGGTTGGCGGTGGTAACATCCAGTTTAGCGGTCACCTTGTGCGCCTCAACCTTTCCCAGCGACGGCTGGACCACCAGCGAGTGCAGCGGCCCGACCGCGGACACGTCGAAACCGGAGGCATCGATCCCCACCACGGCGTCAGTCGGCACCACGAGATCCGCGACAACTATTCCAGCCTCGTCCTCCTTGTCCCACGGGGCCGGATTGGGCGCCCGCATCTCCAGCCGCGTGTGATCCGCCATCTGGTCGAGTGATACCGCTATCAGGTCGATATAGTCGATCCCCTTGGCTTTGCTGTCGGCTCGTGCCCGCTTGGTATAGGCCAGCGTGACGGAGTTGGACTTCTCCGTCGTGATGTTCAGCGAGCCGCTCAGTCGGATCGCCGAACGGATCACCAGCCGCTTATGCGGACCCATAGTCACATTGGCGCGAATCTCGCGTGTGACATACAGCCCCGGTTCCTTCTCGGTTATTTCCTGCCCGCATGCCGTACCGGCCATTACGATTGCGAATACCAATCCTGACCAAACCAAAAGTGATCTCTTCATGTGTTTAACCCCGATTCCGATGATAAATCTCTCTCATGAGGATAGACCCCGCCACCGCCGCGTTGAGTGATTCCACTTTCGGTGAATGCTCAACTCTGACGCGCAGTGTGGCGGTGTGCAGCAGTGCGTCCGACAACCCCTCAGCTTCCGAACCTATCGCTACAGCGACAGGTGCGTCGGGCAGGTCGGCCTGCAGGCGGTCTAGATCCATTGAGCCACCAATATCGGCGGCCACGATTACAAACCGGTGTTGCTGCATGGCGCCAAGAATCTGATCTGTTGAGTCAACCGCCAGGTTCAGGCCAAACAATGCACCTGCCGAAGCTCGGGCCACCTTGGGCGACCACGGCTCGGCGCAGTTCCCGGCCAGAATAACGTCGTCAAAACCAAATGCCAGCGCCGACCGGAACAACGTTCCCAGATTCCCCGGATCGCTGATATTCTCGCACACAAGAACACTACGCGTGCGCCGGGCCAGGAGTTCGGTCAAATGCATGCCCGGTACCGAAAACCGCCCGACAATCCCCTGCGGACTTCTGGAATCCGCAATCGCCGCCAGCTGCCGAGCCGGGAGCTCCTGCAACGGTATCTTCTGCCCTCTGAGACGTGTCACCAGCGCACGACCGCGCTCCGAGAGCATTGACTCCGACCAGTAGACTACCAATGGCCGGTAGTTGTGCCGGTCTGCCTCTTCGAGCAACCGAACGCCCTCCGCCAAAAACTGATGTTTCAGTTTTCTACCTTTTTTCGTCAACAGCGATGCAATATCTTTGAGTTCTGTTCGGGTCAGTGACACGATGTACCTTAAACCTGTTGTGCGAGTCAATCATTCAGTGCGGTGCCGTTTCGGGCAAGTTAAATATCGTGTGTTTCTGCTGGTCATGGTGCTGTTCGCGCACGGCGCCGCGATGGGTGCCGACACCCTGCGAATAGGAGGGGTCGATGGCCCTGATCCTGCCGACGACCGGCGGACCTATCCTGTGTTGTTGGCTCTGTCGGGTGGCGGAGCGCGCGGCCTGGCCTCCATCGGAGTCCTGAAGGCATTCGAAGAAAAAGGGATTCGCGTTGCGGCCGTCGCGGGAACATCGATGGGCGGCGTCATCGGGGGCCTCTACGCGTGCGGCTATTCGCCCGACGACCTCCGGCGCATCATGCGGCAAACGGATTTCAACAGCCTCTTCACCAACGAGCCGGCTCGCTCCACCATGTTCCTCACCCAGCGTCAGGAACGGGACCGACATCTCCTGTCCATCCGCTTTCGAGGACTCCGCCCGCACATTCCACAGGGACTGACCGCCGGACAGAAGCTCACGTCGCTCCTTGCTGAACTGACTCTTCCCGCCACCTATCGCGCCGGCGGCGATTTCGGACGGTTTCGTATCCCGTTCAAAGCTGTTACTACCGACGTAGCCAGCGGCAACATGGTCGTCCTGTCTCAGGGCTCGCTGGCCGAAGCCATGCGCGCGACCATGGCGTTTCCATTGGCCTTTACCGGTCTCGACCGTGACCACCAACTGCTTATGGATGGCGGCATGGTGATGCCGATTCCAGTCGAGATTGTCCGTCAGATGTGTGACTCTGTCCCCCTCGTTGTGGCGGTCAATACCACCAGCCCCCTCCTGCCCAAGGAAGAATTGAGCACGCCGGTCGATATCGCCAACCAGGTCACCACCATCATGGTAGCCGACCAATTACGCGCGCAGTTGCACATGGCAGACTTCGTCCTGCAGCCGGTAACTGACAATTACACCTCAACAAGTTTCGCTGAAAAGGAGAGCATCATCGATGGCGGCTATCAGGCCGGACTTCTCGCAGCCGACAGTATCATTGTGCTGAGTAAGGCAATGCAGGAAGGCGGCCGTCTTGTGGTGAATGGCATTACGCTCTCATCGCGCGCAGCGGTCGACTCCAACGCGATTGCACAACATTTTGTCGGACTTCGTTTCAACCGGCAGGAGTTGGCCGACTCCCTCAAAAGCATCACTCGGCAGTACGGCCTGTTTGAGATCCGCGCCTGGTTTGATCAACCGTTTCAAGGCGAATCGAACAGCCGGTCGGAAGCACGAGCAGCCAAGCTTCACATCGATGCCTACCCATGTCTGCCTGCGAGCAAGGTACGATTTCAGTTCCAAGGGATCAGCAGTTTCACCGAAAACGAACTTCTGTCCATTATGCAGCTTCCGGATACCGCATTGTCGCCCCCGGTCCTTCGGTCGGGACTGATGCGCATCATCGACCATTACCGCCGCGACGGTCATGATCTGGCGAACATCAAACACCCCGAGGTCGTTCACGACAGCAGCCTGGTGCGAGTCGAGATCGATGAAGCGATCATCCGGCGAATCGTGGTAAAGCAGAACAGACACACGCGCGACTGGTTTGTCCGCTCGTACCTTCCTCTCAAGGCCGGCAAGCCGTATTCCACCGGCGCCGCGGCACGGGGGATTGCCGATATCTATGGCACCGACCTGTTTGACCGGGTTGGTTTTGATCTGCAACCGGCCGGCGACAGCGCTGTTATGACCATCACCGTCGACGAGAAAAACTACTCGCAGGTCCGGTTGGGCTGGCACTGGCATGACGAGTACAAATCCGAGGAATTCGCCGAGCTGCTCAACGACAACTGGCTGGGGATGGGCGTCGAATATCAAATGCATGGTCGGTACAGCGACCGTCGGCGCGAACTGTTCGGCGAACTGAAAGCCAACCGCATATTTGCCACCTATCTCACCGGACAGGTTCGGCTCTACGGCACCCGCCTGGTGCGAGTGATGTACGACGTCGAAGGCAACGAGCAGGGCATGCGCACGGAAAAACGCTTCGGCGGCTTCCTTCGCTTCGGACAGCAGATAGCCCGCCTGGGTACGGTAACGGGTCGCTTTCTGCGTGAGCAGGTGTCGTATGTCAGCGGCGATCCCGCGGTCGAGAGTCACTGGCAACGGACCAGCTTCTCCCTTGAGTCGTTGGTCGAGACACTCGACCGCTGGCCGTTTCCCGAGTCAGGCAAGAAGCATCAGTTTGAACTCGAAGCCGCGGTGAAGTTCCTTGGCGGCGAGGCCCAGTACACCCGGCTGCATTGGTCTGTGGAAGCCTATTTCCCGATTTCTGCCCGGCTCAACTATCATCCGCGATTCGCACTTGGCTGGTCTCGCGACGGCCTGCCGCCGTCTGAACGATTCTATGTCGGCGGGCAGCGCTCGTTTGCGGGCTATCGCACCGATCGCCTCTCCGGCGACAAAATGATCCTGGTCAACCAGGAATTGAGACTGGCGCTGCCGTTGCGGTTCTATGCGACGGCTCAGTACGATCTCGGTGAAGTGTACACTATCACCGATGATATCAAGCTCCGTAATCTTCGTCACGGCCTCGGAGTATCTCTGGCATTCGATTCCCCGCTTGGGCCGGTGGAACTCGGCTACGGGCGGGCGGAAAATGAGAGTGACCGCCTCTACTTCTCCGCCGGCCTTGATTTCTGATGCAGTCCTCTGCCACCGAGTAGATGGACTGACTCCATTTTTCCCCTTGACACCGGACCATCAATAGCGTATTGTTTATATGAGAAGGGTCACTACGAATAATACCGCGCCGGCCCCCTCCCTCACGGGTGGCCGACTCAGCGCAGACCTGAAAACGGAACATTCCCTAAGTCCCCATCCTTCACCCTTCAGTGTTATACGTGGACGTATAGCCCTAAAGAACGGAGGAACAACTATGGCAAATTGGTCTTGCTGGCCACACGTCGAGTACAGTCCTCGTCGGCGTCAGTGAAGACAAGTGTAAACATGGATTGGGGCGCGGAACCTCCACTCGAGTTGCACGCCCAGGGCCGAACTGGGTCAGGGAAACGACCCCGCCTGTTGGCTCAGACAGGTATGTCTCCGATCGGCACGCTTACCTATCATCCTATCGGAGCAAACAGTTCAGCCAATTTAAGAGTGACCCGGCGCCGGTGATGGCGCCAACCATATATCCGCAGTACGAACGACCCGGCGGCAAGTTATGCCGCCGGGTTTCGTCTTAGACCATACCCTGTGGCGTCGCTCCCATACTTGTGTCTCCCTTTGCCTCGGACTAACCCAGGGAATCAATTTCCCTTTGAGCAACCCCTGCACAGTTTCCTCTCGGAGTTCCTTGCTGCACAACGAGTAACAGTTGCCGGGAGAGAACACCGTCCTCTATGGCATCCCCGTTGCAATTATCCCCGTCTGACAGGACCAAACTATTCAGGCTGGGATGAGTATTATGAAGGTCAAGTTCGTACTTACTATGGACGACGTTGAAGTGGACAACCGGAAGATCGACCAGCTCATTATGGACTGGGAGACGGATGTCGACCAGCAGGAGATACTCGAAGTGTCCCACCAGTGGATTACAACCCAGAATTTCCTCACCAGGCGGATGATCGGCCTCACCCGCGTCGGCGAATCCTCGCTGACCATTGAACCGCTCGAAGAGGGCGGGAATGCTTGAACACGCCGCTGCGATCGTGCGCAGCATATTTGAATTCGCAGAACAGAATGTCGGCGCCCTCGAATCGGCGCGGGATTACATTCTGCAGCGATTCGGCCAGAATGGCCTCTACGCCGCCTATGTGGTTCTCGGCGTGCTCGGGGCGGTCATCCTATATCGCCTGGTTAAGATAAGTCTGCTCGCGATCAAGTATCTGGTAGTGCCTTCTGTGGTGCTGGCGCTTCTGGCTTCGTTCGTTCTGCCGTATTCCTTTTCGACTATCCTCCCGATCACCGTTACGCTGTGCTCGCTCATGCTCCTGGTGAAGGCCTGAGCCCTTTCACCTTCCTTTTCTGTCCATACACTGAACCATAATTCTCAAAACGCAAACGCCGGTCGAAACAAGCTTCCCTCTGTCCGACACAACCTTACGTCATTTCGGATGATTGGGCCGTTCTCTCGCAATCATCATCGCTCAAAGGAATTCAACAACCGGAGATAGGCGATGAACAGCCCTGTTACATGTGTAAATTGCGGCCACGACCTTGAACAACGACGAGGCGTCTGGCTCTGCCCGACCTGCAACACCGAGGCCGCCAGTTTCCTTCCGTTCCGCGACGACACCGATCAGGAAGGATTCGTGCTCATAGACTGCCCGGGCGCCACGCTGTATCAGCCGGGAACCGATACAATCGTGGCCGGCGCGAAGTTCCTCGACGAAGACGACCCGGTCAAAGGGTTTGAGATTGTCGACCACGCCGTATTCGCGCCGACTCATACCAAGCGCCGACGTATCAAAATCGAGGCCCTGGGCAAGATTCGACGCTGCCAGGGATGCCAGGACCTCACGGTCCGGATGCGCCGCCGCGAGGGACCGGACTTCTTCATCCCGTCGCCGAAACACCCGGGGCGAAAGAAACTGAAATCGGTCACCCCGCGGTCCAGCGGCTGAGCACGGTCACGGTGGTCGACACGGCGAGTTCGCTAATTTGTCAAAGTGCCTTTTGACGTCAATCAGCGTATAATAGCCCGGTGATCGCCCCATGGTCGGAGAATAGGGGATTCCGAGCATTCGTAATGCTCGCGGGCGCGGCAGCGCTGGTGATCCCGCTGGTGTTTCTGAATATCCCGGAAAACACGCGGCTGCTTCAGGCGCTCTTCAACGCCGGGCACGCCCCGCTGTTCGGCGCTGTCTCACTTTTCTTTCTCGGATTATCGTTTACGCTCCTCGAACCGCATATCGAGCGGCGGTATTGGCACTACGTGATAGCGGCGGGCATGGCCGTGGCATTTGGCTTCGGCACTGAATACGCCCAGATTTTCACGGGGCGCGATGCCGGACTCGACGATGTCGGACGCGATATCATCGGCACCGTGGCCGTACTTGGCATCACCATGACCTACGACCGCAAGCTATTCCGTGTCCGCAGATTATCGCTAAGCAAAGTATCGACCATGCTGAGAACCGCTCTGTTCATCCTGCTCCTCAGTCCCCTCGTTCCCGTGGCGATCTGGGCGGCGGCATACGATAAGCGTGACTCGATGGCGCCATATCTCTACCGATTCGATTCCTATTTGGGACGACACTTCGTTTGCACTGAAACCGCCGATCTCGCCGTTGTTGATCCACCTGCATATTGGAAAAACAATAGTGACGGCAAAGTCGGGCGGCTGTCCTTCCACAAAAGTCTCTACCCACAAATGTACATCGACGAGGTCTATCCCGATTGGACCGGCTATGATAGTCTTACATTCGACATCGTTCTGCCCCGCTCGGATTCGGCGCAGCTCACGCTCCGCATAAACGACTGGGTCCACAACCAGGAGCATGGCGACCGGTTCAACAGCAGTTTCTATATTTATCATGGTCTCAACCACGTCGCAATCCCGCTTGCCGATGTCGCCCACGCGCCGCTTGGCCGGCCGATGCAGATGGACCACATCAAGACAGTCATCTTGTTCTGCGCCGAGCCGCTGGACAGCTTCACCGTTTTTATCGGCCCCATGCTCCTGACCAAATGACCGCGGCCACTTGTGAAACTTTCGCGCAGACGGACCCGTAATTAGTCCTAAGGTCACAGAGAAAGATCCGCAGGAGGAGATTGTGCACTGGCGCAAGACAGTATTGGTATTGGCGGCTCTGGCGATAGCGTCGTCAACCGCCTCCCCCGTTCGAGGCGATGAGTACTTCGGTAACTGGTTCGGACGGATGGAAAAGGGCTCCGGGAAAATGCAGAGCGAGGAACGGGACGTGGGGGAGTTTGCCCGTATCCAGACCCAGATCAGCGTGGATCTGCACATTGTCGTCGGCAAGCCGCAGAGCGTGGTCGTCACCATCGACGACAACCTGCTCGATAACGTCAAAACGCGTGTCCGCGGCGGAACGCTTCGGATAACCTCCCGCGGTTCCTTCAGCACACGCCACAACTGCAAGATCGAGATCACTATCCCAAGTCTGGCAGGTGTCGTTTCGGAAGGTTCCGGAAACATCTCCGTTGAAAATCTCTCCGGTGAGCGCTTCGAATTCACGCTCGCCGGCTCCGGCAATCTCACCGCCGAAGGACATGTCGATGAACTCGACATAGAACTTGATGGCTCCGGTGATATCGACACGCGAGAATTGACTGCGGAAGATGTCACCGTGACGGTTAATGGCTCCGGTGATGTTAAGGTGCACGCCAGGAAAGGGCTCGACGGCACTATCAATGGCAGCGGCGACATCGGGTATGTCGGCGAACCTGAGCACGTCGCGACTCGCGTGTACGGTTCAGGGAGTATTCAAGAAATATAATCGCTCTACGAAAATTCACGGTTCACTTGTGATTGTGGCGGCATCTTGGCATTGTTCGATTTGCCGCCACACCCGTTTTTGACGCGCCGAATCGTTGGCAATCGACATCCACTATTGCCCCATTTCCGTCACTCCGCAAATCATCCCATCACAAACCTCAATACCGGCCATAACATACTGTGCCGCAGCATGTTATGACTTGGTTTTTGCTTGCAATTGTTTCAACAATTGGGTATCTTTCAGTGTTACGGAATTGTACAATATGAAGCACAGACGACCATCGACCGGAGGTCCAGTTCGCGCCCCAAAACCGATTTCAGGCGCTCTCGATTCGCTCATCGGATCGCTCGGCATCGCCGACAGTTATCACGGCTGGATGGTGGTGACAAAGTGGCCGGAGATGTTTGCCGGACCGATCGCCAGACGCGCGCACGCGTTCAAGTATGATAGCGGCACACTGTTTGTCGCGGTCGAAGATGCAGCGTGGCGGCAGAACCTCTCCATGGAGACCGAGGCCATGTTGGAAAAGATCCACAGTTATCCGTTCGGCCGTGTGGTGAAAACCTTGCGGCTGGTGCGGAGTGAGAAAGGAATATAACACAGATGGCGACCGAAGTCGAAGAGGCAACCAACAAGACAAAAGCCAACGGCGGCAACGGCAACTACGATGCTTCCAGTATCACCGTCCTGAAGGGCCTGGAAGCGGTTCGCCATCGGCCGGCGATGTACATCGGCGACACCGGTCAGCGCGGGCTGCACCACATGGTGTACGAAGTGGTCGATAACTCCGTCGACGAGGCGCTGGCCGGGTATTGCGACACGATCACCGTCGAGATCGGCAAGGATGGTTCGATCACCAATACCGACAACGGCCGCGGCATCCCGGTCGAGATCCACCCGCAGCAAAAAGTCTCGGCGCTTGAGGTCGTGATGTGCACCCTGCACGCCGGCGGCAAGTTCACCCACGAAAGCTACAAAGTCTCCGGCGGCCTTCACGGCGTCGGTGTTTCGGTAGTGAACGCCCTGTCCGAATGGTGCTGGGTGGAGGTATGTCGCGATGGCGCCGTCTGGAAACAGGAATACCGCCGCGGCGTACCGGTGAAACCGGCCGCCAAGGTCGGCGCGAGCAAGAAGGTTGGCACCAAAACCTGCTTCCTGCCGGACTCCGAGATCTTCTCCAAGATCGAATTCAAGTTTGATATTGTGGCGTCACGTCTTCGCGAACTGGCCTTCCTCAATCGGGGTCTGGAGATCATTCTGATCGACCACCGGGTCGGCAAGGAGGTCTCGTTCAAATACAAAGGGGGCCTCTCCGCGTTTGTCGAGCACCTCAATGAAAACAAAGCGGTGTTGTTCACCAAACCGATCCATTTCCAGAAAACCCGCGAGGATGTCGAGGTAGAAATCGCCTTGCAGTACAACGACGGCTACTCCGAGTCGGTCTATTCGTACGTCAACAACATCAACACTATCGAGGGGGGCACCCATCTTACCGGTTTTCGCACCGCGCTGACCCGCACCATCAACAGTTATGCCTCCAAAAATAACCTCTTCAAGAAAGAGAACATCCAGCTCCAAGGGGACGACGCCAAAGAGGGGTTGACCGCGGTCGTCTCCGTCAAAGTGCGCGACCCGCAGTTCGAGGGTCAGACCAAGACCCGCCTGGGGAACTCCGAAGTACGAGGCGTGGTGGAGTCGGTCACCAACGAGAGTCTGGGAGAGTTCTTCGAAGAGAACCCCTCGGTTGGGCGCAAGATCGTTGAGAAGATGGTGCTGGCGGCCACGGCTCGCGAAGCGGCCCGAAAAGCCAAGGAACTCACGCGCCGCAAGACCGCGCTGGATACCGCTGCGTTGCCTGGCAAACTGGCCGACTGCAGTTCGCGCGACCCGGAATCATCGGAAATATATATCGTCGAGGGAGACTCGGCCGGCGGCTCCGCCAAACAGGGGCGCGACCGCAGATTCCAAGCCATCCTCCCGCTCAAAGGGAAAATTCTCAATGTTGAAAAGGCGCGCCTGGACAAGGTTCTCTCCAATGAGGAGATCCGCACGCTTATTACCGCTCTCGGCTGTGGAATCGGCGATGACTTCGATGCCGAAAAAGTGCGCTATCACAAGGTCATCATCATGACCGATGCCGATATCGATGGCTCCCATATCCGCACGTTGCTTCTCACATTTTTCTTCCGCCACATGCGCGGCCTGATCGATCTCGGGCGCATTTACATCGCCCAGCCGCCGCTCTTTCGGCTTCGCCACGGCAAGTCCGAGGCGTTTGCGTATTCCGATGAAGAGCGCGACAGACTTCTGAAGAAAATGCCCAGCCAGGGTCTTACGGTGCAGCGCTTCAAGGGGTTGGGCGAAATGAACCCGGAGCAACTCTGGCGGACCACCATGGATCCTGAGGTGCGGACACTTCTGCAGGTATCGTGCGAAGAAGGGGCGGCCGCCGAGAACCTGTTCACGGTACTTATGGGGACGGAGATCGAGCCCCGCCGGGCATTCATTCAGGAAAACGCACAGTACGTGCGGAATTTGGACGTATAGGAAACTGACGGATAGCCCGGGAGGGGAAGATGATCAAGATCGAGCTGGCTAGTGAGAACACACTACGGAAGGCATTGGACGGCAGCATGTCAGAGTTTTTATGCACGCCGTTCTTTTCAAGAGATGGCCTAAGGCTTGTCGAACAACACTTGGCCAAGCCCAGTCAAGTAGATATCGTGCTGAGAGCCAATATCTACGATTGGGTCACTGGCTACGGCGACTTGACTGAAATGCGTGGTTTCCTCGAAGGATTAAGAGAGAGTAACGTAGTGCCGTCACTTTTCATCGTGTCGAATTTGCACGCCAAAATATACGTCGGCGTTACAAAAAAGCGCGCCTACTTTGGATCTGCGAATCTCTCGGCGGCAGCATTTCAGAGCAATGTGGAGATCATGACGTTCACTGACGGCGCCGATTCAGATCCGATCATAGAAGTCGTAGACCAAATCAAGGCGAACGCTCTGGCGGTCTCCTTTGAGAACTTCAACGCCATGATCGACGTAACGAAAGACACGGTCGTTCGAGCGGCAAGGACGCAGAAGCAGTCCTTCGAAAGCGATCCAGACTTTGACGTCGCTGTGCAGCTATTCTCCACAGAGCTACAGAAACATGTCATACGGCGCAAGCGTGCTACCAAGACCAGTAAGTCGGCTGTATTACCAGATGAGTATGGGGACTACACTCCGCTTCCAGCCCCCTGGCCGACGATTGTGGAGTTCTTGACGTACTGCGGAGAGGTCAAGTCCAGTGTAGCTCGGGAGATAGTCGATCGTTTCGAAGGAAAGAATAACCTTCAGGGCCACATTAAGCACATTTTCTACGGCTGTCTGTTCTTCTTTTTTGAACACCCCAGCTACATTGAATCAATTCCACACGACCTTGCCAAGCGCGATCATGTGAATTGGGCCGACGAGCCCTGGCTAGCGCATTGGAAGTCATATTTGTCCAGACACAAGGGTGAGTTCTATAAGAACATAGCCTTTAGCTATCATTCGCTAATTACATATCTTCCGGCTTCACTGGGTGGCGTTCAAGTCACTGGAGGCGCATCAAGTGGCAATTTCAAGAAGATCCTCCCACTTCTCGCAAGGATGCTAAGGGACCGAATTAAATGATTGAAACTAACCGGATCCACCACACCAACTGCCTAGAAGGCCTTCCGAAGTTGGAATCTCATACGGTGTCGGCCATTCACACAAGCCCTCCTTACAACATTGGCCGCGACTACAACGGGTACAATGATTCTCTTGAGAAGCGTGAGTACCTTGAGTTTATATCAAGCGTTGTTGATGAGATGTACCGCGTCTTGCGACCTGGGGGAAGTCTCTTTTGGCAAACTGGTTACACGAGCTTCGATGATAACTTCATTTACCCTATTGACCATCTGACTTTCCATTGCTTTACAAACGCTGGGTTCAAACTGAAGGATCGGATTATTTGGCGTTACTTTGGGGGGATGTCTTTCAAGCAAAAGTTCACAAACAAACATGAGACGATTTTGTGGTGGGTCAAACCGGGAGCTGAGTGTCATTTCGACGTTTTCCCTATCCGCGAGAGGTCTCGCGAGCTCGACCCACGTAACAATCTGTTTGGCCGTAATCCGGGGAATGTATGGGAAGTAGATCGCGTCGCCTACGGTTCCCTCGAACAGACATCTCATATTGCTGTATTTCCTGAAGAAGTATCCGATCGTATAGTGTCTTCAGCGACATGTGCTGGGGACTTGTGTCTTGATCCCTTTTCTGGTAGCGGAACTCTCTGCAAAGTGGCCAAGACACGAGGTCGTGAGTTCGTAGGGTTTGAAATCGCAGACCAGTACTACGCAGACAGCGTTAAGCGTCTGTCACTTGTCCCAACTGGCGAGTACCGCAATGTCTTGTCGGCACTAGTCAAATTGAACGCTTTTGTGGGAAATGGAAAGTCGCTAACTCTCCTCAAGCTTCATGCACATATCGACCTTCTTCTCCGAAACCTCGGCCTTGACAAGGTCGGCCTGTTTGAAAGTCCAGACGAAATCGAATGGATAAGGACAAAGACGGACTCCTTCTCGAAGGCGCGTAAAGTCTCGTTCTGGAGATCGACCGACGATTTCTTCGAGTCCCCAAAGAACGCAGGTCACCCGCTATACGTACTCAATCAGTGTCTCGAGTACGCGTTCAAGCTCACGCGCGTTCAGAATGGTGTAATGCGTCTGCACAAGATTCTTGAATGGCACGACCAGTACATGTCCCGTAAGGATGCTCTTGCCGACGACCTCAAAGCCATATTCTCGGAAGAGAAAGAGTCATTCGTTCGCTCCGGCAGTCGAATAACTCTTAGAAACAAGTTCCGTGAGGTCCGTACTTCCCCACGAAAGACCGCCTCCAAGAAATCGTCCCAGACCAGTTTCATTTCCTAAGACCTGCGGTCCGCAAACCACAGGTCGTTTCTCATACCCATTGAACCACCGTGCTGTTATGTTGTTCTAATCAGCAAGCAAATATTAGACAAGGAGACTCCATGACCACAATGTCTACCCGCCTACAGCTGATGATCACCGCGCTGTCACTCCTCACCTTCGCTGCCACCAGCACCTTCGCCCTCGGCTCCGGTGAGAAGTCACCTGAGGAAAAAGCAGCCGACGACCAGAAAAAAGCCACCCGCTTGTATAACGACGGTGTCAAGGCGATGGAATCAGCGCGCACCATTGGCCAAAAGGGAGACTCGATCTTCGCATACAACTACCGCGCCACTTCGGATGCCAAAGCACGCAAGGAGTTCGAGAAAGCAGTCGGCAAATTCAATCAGGCGGTCGAGCTCAACCCAAAACTGGCCGAGGCACACAATAATCTGGGCTACTGCTATCGGAAACTCGGCAAACTCGATGAGTCACTCAAGGCGTATGAGAAGGCCATCGGCCTGAAACCGGATTTCGCAAAGGCCCGCGAATACCGCGGCGAGACCTATCTCGCCATGGACCAACCGGACAAGGCGACGACAGAACTGGATTTTCTGAAACAGATGCGCTCACCCCTCGCCGACACGCTGGCCAAAGCCATCGAAGTCTATCAGCTCGAGGCGATCAGCGCCAAAGCGCATTCCGGCAAATGATGACGGTGATGTAATAGGAAAGACTATGCGGGGCGGCCCGATGGCCCGTCTTCTTTTTTGTCGTTAGCCGATGAATCCAATGGCGGATTCAGCACACTATCCGGGATGACCACTCGCGGCGTGAAAACACCCAACCAGCGCTGATACCATTTCCACTTCTTCTTTTCTTCCTTGAAGAACTTCTTGATACGTTTCTCACGTGCCAGCGACACGGAATCGTACGCCTCAATCCTCTGAATCATGATTTCGAGCGACTGACGCTTCTCCAGCGCACACCGAAACGTATCGTAATCGCGCAAATTGAAAATGCTCTGGATTATCGGTTCGAAAAACACCATCGCCTGCGAACCAATGAAATTCAAGGGCTTCACTGACTCCAAAAACAGGATCGCCGGAACGGTCCAACCCTTGTCCACAACCTTGAATGCCACGCGGTCCAGCACGGCAGCTTCATCTTCGGGAAGTGCATCAGCCGGACTCGGCAGATCGGTGCCACCTTTGAAAAAACTCATGGTCGGATTCCTGGTTGTAGCATATCCGCCGTCGGGCGATTGATGCGAGCCTTGACGAATGCCGTTACTTCAGTGGCATTATCATCAAAGAGTAGAAAGATGCCCCGAAAATTCTCGAGTCGCGACTGCTCAACGAACGGCGACAGGAGGATGCCGTTCTTGTCGGGCCAGCAGCTTCGGAAGATGCTCCATTCCTTGTATAGTGTATGTGTCGTCGTTTTGATCATGATCCGCCTGTCGCTCAGCCGATAGACCGTCGGAAAATAAAATTTCGACAGCGATAACAGAAGCACGACCAGAGCGAGCACGGTAAACAGTCTTGACCCCGTGCTCAGATACACGAGCAGGCTCACCAACAGAACAAACGCCGACGTCGCTATTGCCATCATCGGCTTCCGTTTCATTGGATGGCTGGTCCACTCCAGGACCGCCCCTTCACCTTCACTGCCCGCGGTCGCTGCCGCTCCCTTTGTGTTTTGACCTGCATCGGCCATGATACACTATGCGTTTGGCTTGTCCGGCTGGCGGTACCGTTCTTTTTTCACCTGTTCCATGCTTTTCAAAAGCTCGTTAGGCTGGAACAACTTTTTTTCGACCATGAGCCGCACCAGCGCCTCCAGCGCCAGATTGTTGGAAAGCGCCAGTTCCTCGAAACTCACCTCGCGCTCCTTGCCGTCGACCACCATTTTAATCGCTACGCGTTTTTCATCCACAACGGTCTTTCTCTTTCAGGTTATACGTGAATGATCATGTCAAGAATCCACTGCGGTCCCGCTGTTGAAATCAGAACGTCCAAGTGTCCATTCAGCGCGGTGCCGTCGGCGCTGGCGATGTGGAACGCGTCGGTTCGAGCAGCCGCGGCTGTCCCGATTCGATCTGGTACAGCGGCAGGTCAATATTCTCTCGATGTGCGCCGAAACTCAGTCTCGCGGCAGCCCCTTCAAAGGAACTGGTCGCTGACAGTTGCCGGACCAATTGCTCCCGTGTGACCACGTCTTTTGCCGTCGCCTGCGCCACCAGTTTCACCGCGTCATGTCCAAGACACGCCAGCCGAGCCGGTTTCTTGCCGTACCGCGCCGTGTACGAGGCTGAGAACCGAAGAAACGCCTCGGATTGTCCCGCATCGAGAAACGGCGACGGAAACACCACGTTGCGCGTGATGTCACTGCCCAGCCCATAGATGGCGTCGTCGCCCCAGCCGTCGGAGCCAAGGTAATGTCCTCGGAGATTATAGAAATTCAACTGCGGCAGGAGCAGACGAAGCTGGTCCGCGGAACCAGGCAGGAACAGACAATCCACCCGTGCCGGCGCAGCATCCGGTTCCAGCGTATCACCCCGCTCATTTATGTAAAGCGCCGTATCTTCCGAGCGTCCAAGCAGGATCGATTTGACATCGCGTATCATACCGCCGAAATCTTTGTCGCGCGAGCGGTAGTATTCGACCGCCACCACTTTGCCTCCCAGTTCCTTGAATCGACGCTCGAACGACCCCGCCATCGTCAGATTCTCGGAATTCGATGATGTCATGATCACCGCCGAATCCGCCTTGAGATTTCGCACCGCGTACTCGGCCATGACTATCCCCTCAAGCTCGATATTGGGAGATAACTGGAACGATGTCTGGCTGAGAAGAGTCAGTCCGCTTTCCGTAGCCGCCGGCACCAGGAGCGGCAGCGATCTGCACGACAGCGATGCCGATGCCACCGCCGTTTCCTCGCTGGTCAATGGACCGATCACCGCATCGATATCCGCATCGGCCAGCGTGCCCACCAGACGACCGGCCGCCACTGGCTCCCCTCTGGTATCAAACGGTACTATCGTGAGCGATCGGCCGGCCTGGCCCCGGTACATCTCTGCCGCGACCACGGCGCCATTCAAGATGTCTTCGCCGTAATTCTGAAGTTCGCCCGACAGCGGAACCGCCACACCAATGGCGATCTCTTCACCAAGAACTGCGAAATCCGACCTGTTTGCAGTCGGTCGCTTCGCCATATCCGGGCACAACGCGAGCAGCTTGGCGGCTTCGTCGTTCTGCCTCACACTCAGCAGCCGGGTGCCGAGCGTCCGCGCCGCCAGACATCGCTGCGGTTCCGGGATCTCCACGATCCTCCCCGCATCGATGCGCAGACGCGGATTCGACACCAGCGCCCGATCCACCGATTCGAGCGCCAATGCCTGCAGCTTCGGATCCGAGGTATGACCCAGCGCCTGAAGGTACCTGCCTACCGCCCTGTCCGGTGACCCCGAGGCATACTGGATATTCCCCATGAAGAAATAGGCGTACGGAACATACGCCGATTGCCCGTGCTCCTTTTCAAGTCTGCGAAATGCCGCCAGCGCATCGGTAAAATTGCCGGAATGATACAGCGCCTTACCGTAAAGATAGGTTTGAAAATCTCGATTGGCCGAATCGGCGTTGTTTCCCTGCAGTTCGCCGAGTGCGCGTACAGCCAGCGTGAACTTCCCCTCACGCATGAGTCGCATGCCATCATCGAGGGCGCGATCCGCTCCGGCAGCGGGACTTGCGGCCGACTGCGCGAACGACCCGGCCCACAGACACGACATCGCCAGCGTCGCGCCGAGCACACGGAGAACTCTCCAGGACATCTACAGTGAGTATTTTCCGAAATCTTCAGGATTGATGCGTTTCAGGCGTTCCCGCAGCGACTCCCGGTCGGTCGGCATATCGAGCGGCTCGGCCGTCCCCTCGCGCTTCAGGTCGAACAACTCCTCGTTCACGAAAATGGCGGCGCCGGTTTTCAGAGCGAGCGCGATCGAGTCTGAAGGGCGCGCATCGACCTGACAGGTCTGACCGTCGACGGTAAGATGAATGATCGCGTAAAACGTCTGTTCCCGTAGCTCCGTCACTTCGATCCGCTCCACGTGGGCATGAAGCGTCTCGATCACCCGCTTGAGGAGGTCATGGGTCAAGGGGCGTTTCGACCCCACGCCGGAAAGCTCCATCGCAATCGCCCAGGCTTCGGCGTGGCCGATCCAGATAGGCAGCACCTTGTCCAGCCCGGTCGGCGACAGCACCACGACCGGCGTGTTGGTGGTCATATCCAGCGCCAGACCCTCCACCTTCACTTCAAGCATCTTCATGGATCAGCTTTTCTTGATCACCCACAGCTTCAGATTGGCGATCACATCCTTGTCTATCTTGACCGGCACCGTGTACACGCCCAGCGCCTTGATCGGTTCTTCGAGATGAATGGCCCGCTTGTCCACCATCACCCCTTCCGTCTCCAGCAGGCCGGCGATCTCGTGTGCGGTCACCGAGCCGAACACCTTGTCCTCCTCGCCTACCAGCACTTCGGCCGAGAGCGACAAGCGCTCGATCTTGTCTTTCACCACTTCTGCGGCGCGGCGACGTTTCTTCTCGCGCGAGGTCTTTTGTTTGGCGATCTCGCCCACTGCCGCCAGGTTCGCGCGCGACGCCGGAATCGCCAGATTGCGCGGGATCAGAAAATTGCGGCCATATCCGTCCTTGACCTCAACCGTCTGACCGGCCTCGCCCAACGACTCCACGTCTTCACGAAGGATCACTTTCATGATATCCTCTTTTCTAATATACGCTATTAACCTACGTTTCGATACTTGTGTTCGCACCCGACAGTTTTCGCCAATCGGTGAAACTGTCGATGAATCCGAGCAGCACTGCCGCTGCCAGACCGGCCACCTGCGTGAAAAACAGCAAGAGATAGAACAACACGCGAAGCAGACGGCTCACGCCGAATCGCCTTAGAAAATGTTCGATCACCGCCAGCCCGGATATGCAATAGAAGATCGCCATCACCACGATGGCATTGTCGGCCAGCATCCGTACGGTCTCGTTGCCCGCCAGCCGCGCCAGGATCGCCAGGATCAGCACCGGCGTGAGAGCAAACGGCACTTTCCAAAGCACAAAGTTGTCGACCCCTCGGGTGGCCTTACCGCACCGATGGATCCGATTCAAGAACAACAAATAGCCCACACTGAACTGCGTTATAACGGTCATCACCATCGAGGCTGGTGTCAACCGAACCAGCCAGTCCAGCAGCTTCTTGATCACCTCGCCGTAGCTCTGCACCATTTCCGGTGTGTAGCCGCCGGCCAGCAGGCTGTTTTGAATATCGCTTTGCACTATCGAACTCATGCCGGTCATGAATTGCATCAGCATCGCCCATCGTGGCAGCATCTCGATCGCCGAGATAATGACCAGCAGCAGAACCCCGCTCACGTATACCATCGTGCGGGTACGCTGCGCCAGGATTAGACGACCCGCCACCACGGCCACCAGCCAGACCATACTCCAGGATGTGAGCACCAGCCAGACGTCGTCAAGTCCTCCAAGCGCGGCGGCCAGCACCGCCCCGCCCAACCCGGCCAGCCAAAGCAGAACGGTTCGGCGGTTGTACGCCATGTCAGCTATCGAGAAATACAGGAACATCGCCAGGAAATATGCTATCGCCGAGGTGACTGCCGCTGCCGCCGCCGACCCGTCGACCCGAAACGCACCGACCTTCAACGCCGGATACAGCAACATGCCTGCTACCGCCAGCCAGGTTAGTGGCCCGCGACGGTATCGCACAGTCGACTTTGGGGCCGCCGTCTGCTCCAATTGCTCAGCGGTACGATTCACTCACAAACGGCAGGATGGCCATGTGCCGCCCACGCTTGATCGCCTGCGTCAGCTTCCGCTGATGGGTGGCACAGTTTCCGGAAATGCGACGCGGCACCATTTTGCCCCGTTCGGTCATAAACCGGCGCAGCAGCCGCTCATCTTTATAATCGATGAAGTTGATCTTGTTTTCGCAGAAACGACATACTTTCCTGCGTCTCTTGTCGCCAAATTCACTCATGGGAATATCCTCACCTCAGATTGTCCGATCCTCTTACAGTTGCTCATCGTCCGTGTCGTTCGCCTCAGGCTCCTCAACCGGAGCTTCCACCGGCTTTGCCTCAACCCGCGGCTCGGGCCGTGGCGCTACCGGTGCCGGAGGCGGAGCCGATGGTGCCGGGCGACGGGAATACCGCCGATTATCCCGGTCGTCATCACGATCACGGTCACGGTCTCTATCCCGATCACGGTCACGATACCGCTCCCGGTCCTCTCGCTCCCGCTCTTCAAGACGAGCTGCAAACTCTTTCTGGCGTTCCCGCACCGCCGCCGGGTCCCCTTCGAACACGATCGTGAGATACCGCAAATACGGTTCCTCAATTCGATAGTGGCGGTCGAGGATCGGGACAATCGTGCCGGATGATTCGAAGATCAGACTGGCGAAATACCCTTGCGTCAGCCCCGCGACTGGATACGCCAGACGGCGCGTGCCGAGTCGATCCTCGAAGATGATCTTGCCCCCGTTGGACGTGATGACATTAGTGACCGCCTGTACCTGACGGTCTATCGTCGCATCATCGGCCTGGGGATTGACAATAAAGGTGGTCTCGTAATAGCGCACGAGCGTACCTCCCTTTGGACGTTGGTTAAGGTTCAAACGGCTCCGTCGGCGCTACGTGTTGTTCGACGGAGCAGGGTTACTGTTATATTTCGACATCGCCTCTTCAAGACGATGGTCTATGGCAAAGTGCACTGCCTCGGTTGCTCGAACAAGCATCTCGTCGGCTTGTTTCCGCTCAGAAGCCGTAAATTTCGAGAGCACAAAATCGACAATATCAATCGATTTGTCAACAGGCCCGATCCCCATTCTTAGGCGGGGGAACCGCTCCGTCCCGATTGTCTCGATGATCGACGCCAACCCGTTATGGCCCCCATCCGAACCCTCTGACCGAAACCGGAGAGCCCCAAGCGGCAAAGCAAAGTCATCGACCAGCACAAGCATTTCCTCAAGTGATATCTGCAACTGCTCCAACAACTTAACCGCCGCCTCACCTGAACCGTTCATGTAGGTTTTCGGCCAAGCGATCCAGACCTCCAAATCCCCTTTTTGCGCTTTAGACAGCCAATACTCGCCGAAATCCTCTTTCTCGCCAGCCTTCAATTCTACTGCTACTCGGTCCCCAAGCTCAAACCCAAGATTATGCCGAGTCCCGACATACTTCTTCCCTTTGTTGCCGAGAGCCAAAACCAGTGAAATCATGTCGACCAAGAAACATGATTTTCGGCGATTTGCCAAGAACCGACACTACTCGCAGACCCTGCAAAGTCAACTCTGCTCATAGGCACGCTGCAACGCAGCGAGATCGAATTTGACCATCTGCATCATGGCGAGCATCACCCGCTCCCTCTTGCCCGCGTCCTTGTCCGAGATCATGCGGAAGAAAGCGGTCGGAACGATCTGCCACGCCAACCCGTACTTGTCCTTCAGCCAACCACATTGAATAGGCTGTCCCCCCTCAGCGATGAGCTTGTCCCAGTAGTAATCAACTTCCGCCTGCGTCTCGCAGTTCACCACGAACGAGACCGCCTCGGTGAACTTGAACATCGGCCCGCCGTTCAGCGCCACGAACTCCTGCCCCTCGAGTTGAAATGAGACGGTCATCACCGATCCCTTCGGCCCCGGACCGTGATCGCCATACCGTGTAACGAGATTGACTTTCGAGTTCTTGAAGATCGAAACGTAGAAATTGGCCGCTTCTTCAGCCTGCGTGTCAAACCACAGAAACGGGCTGATTTTCTGAATCATGTGTGACTCCCTTGGATGTACGGTTTACTCGTTCGGACAATGTACCATCTGATACGGCGGGCGGCACCCAAGATGTTTGGTCAAATCTCGGGGGTGATTGCAGATGTGATATTTGCCGTTCAGTCGGGTCTTGTGGTCCGCTTCGGACCGTGTGACCCGACCGCACGTGTTGTATCGGCTGCCTTGGCTGTCATTCCCGCGACAAGCGGGAATCCAGCCGTTGGTTCACCTGGGTACCCCGCCGCTTGCGGCGGGAAAGATAACTCAAAATAACTGGTGATAGTGACGCGCGCAGTTTCTAAGTTGCGGCAGGTCCTGACTTCTGCCGACCAGGCAGAAGTTGTGACCTGCCGCCCGTAAGGGAATCACGCCCAATCCTTCCAAACTGGCACCGGTCCCGGACTGCCAGCCAAGTAGTCAGCAGCGCTGCTCCATCGCCAAAGCTCGGGCCGGATAACCAGACCCGCTCTCACCGGATTCTGATGAATGTAATCCAGCTTAATACGAAGAATCTCCTCGGCCTCGATTTGGACACGATCATATCTGGGCATCCAGACAGGCGATTTATTGATGCCAAGTACCGGCAACGATTTCTGTGCTGTGAACTTCTTTAAATCCCGCATGAACGGGCCAAGTTGTTTTCCATCGATGAAAAGAACGACGTGCAGATGACTCGGCATGAACACGTACCCGGCGATCTTGGCCCGATAGACTACTGCATAATGGGCAAGTGAATCGCTGAGGGCCTCGTACACTCCTGGCCAATCGCCGAGCCGTCGCCACTCCGCAAACGTTGTTGTCACGAAGAAGCAGTACCCAGAATTTTGATCAGGATATCGCAGTCCCATGATTTCCCTCTGCGCCCGCACGTGTCAGGTCACACTATCCGCCTTCGGCGGACAGCAAGACCTGACACAACCCATTTCAAAGTCACATGCCGTAATAGTTGCGGCAGGTCCTGACTTCTGCCGGTCAGGCAGAAGTTGTGACCTGCCGCCCTATCGCTTCAGGACCTCTTCCCCCAAAACCTATACCCCACCCCCCTAATCGTCTCAAAATAGACCGGGTTCTTCGAATCCTCCTCGAATATTTTCCTAATCTTCAAAATGAAATTGTCCACCGTCCGGTTGGTCGGATAAATGTGATACCCCCACACCGCGTCGAGCAACTGGTCCCGGCTCACCACCTCGCCCTCACGTTCTACGAGATATTTCACAACCATGCACTCTTTGCGAGTCAGCACGAACTTCCCGCCCGGCCCCTCCGCCTCGTACGTCTTGAAATTGATTTTCCGCCCCTCCCACTCGTACGACCCGGCTACTGTCTCTTCCGTAGCCAGCCACGCCTGCCGACGGAAAATCCCCTGTATGCGCGCCGTCAGTTCCTGCACGTGAAACGGCTTGGTGATATAATCATCACCGCCGGCAAGCAAACCTTCAATCTTCTGCTCTGTCTGATCACGCGCAGTGATGAACAGAATCGGCACCGTGGACCCGCCGGCCCGTATTTTCTTACAGATTGTTAGTCCGTCCATCCCGGGCAGCATAATATCAAGCAACACCAGGTCGAACTGCCCCCGCTCGAACGCCTCGAGTGCCTGCAGGCCGTTGTCGATATGCATAACCTGATACCCCTCCGCTTCGAGGTTCATGATCAGACCGTCGGCCAGATGCTGGTCATCTTCAACTATCAGTATCGTTTTCATAGCCGTCCGCCCTTTTCAGTGTGATTGTAAACTCCGCACCCTTGCCCGCACCGTCCGATCGCGCCGTCACACTGCCACCGTGCGCACGGATGATCTCCCGGCAGAGATACAGCCCCAATCCCGTCCCCGAATTTCGTCTCGTCATCTCATCCCCAACTCGATAGAACCGTTCGAATATCGCCGATGCCTCTTTCGGCTCGAAACCTATTCCCTCATCCGCTATCGCCAGGCTGATCCAATCCCCATCCGTGCCCAGCCGAACAGAAATATGCACCGTCTCATCGTTGTGGTATTTGAGTGCATTCTCCAATATCGCATCGACCGCCCGCCCCATGGCCGATCTGTCACCGTGAACATACACTCCATTTGGTATCTCTCTGTCGATTGACTTAGGAACTTTCGATGGTACCCTGGCCACAACATCCAACCGTTCGGTCACCAGCGCCGACAAATCAAACCTCGATTTCTCAATATGGTACCCGCTCCGATCGAATCGCCCTGCTTCGAGAATATCTTCCACCAGCTTCTCCAGCCTCGCCACATCTTCTTTCATGCGCGGGACGATCATCTCTTTCTTCTCTGGCGCTACCTTGGCCGATTCCAGCGTATCGAGATAGAGCTTGATGGAGGCGAGCGGCGTCTTCAGTTCATGCGTAACAGCCGACAGGAAATTCTGCTGATGGAATTTCAACTCTTCCGTCCGCACCAGCGCGCGATAAATCAGCCACGCGCCAAGGAGAATAAGAACCAGAAAGAACACACCCTCCGTCCCAACCATGATCTGCCGGGTTATTTCCTGGCGATGAATCTGCTCCACCAGCTCGGGCGAACCTCCCAGTTCCTTCGCTATATCCACCTTCTCCCCGACCACCCGTGCCATGAAAATGATCCACCAGAGCGCCTGCGCCAACGCAAACGCCACCATCGACACAAATAGAATAAACGCCGCCCGCGGAGATAGCTTCATAGTTGGGAATATAGCTATAGGAATATGTCAATCGAAAGGAAAGAAGTCGGCGTGTGGGTTCTCGCAGGAACCCTTGCCACAACGCGCCGTTCAGTCCAGCTTGAGACGGCCGAGGCGCACCGAGTTCGAAACGACAAACACTGAAGATAGCGACATCGCCAGCGCCGCCAGCATGGGCGACAACGTCCACCCAAACACCGGATACAACAGCCCGGCGGCAACCGGAATCGCGACCACATTGTAAAAAAACGCCCAAAACAGATTCTGGCGAATAGTCCTCATGCTCGCTCGCGCAATCGTGAACGCCCTGTTTAACAAGTGAAGGTTCGGCTTCACCAGCACTACATCCGCCGCCTCAATCGCGATATCGGTGCCGCTCCCCATGGCAATCCCCACATCGGCCGCAGCGAGCGCCGGGGCATCGTTTATCCCGTCCCCCACCATCGCCACCCGGTATCCCGCATTGCGGTACGAGCCAATCACCGCCTGCTTTTGATCCGGAAGAACCTCCGCTTCATACCTTTCCAATCCAAGTGAGCGCGCCACCTCCTCGGCGGTCCGTCGATTATCCCCGGACAACATGGTCACCAGGGGAAACTGCTTTCTGAGTGCGGTAACCGTTTCCCTGGCGTCACTTCGAATTCGATCGGCCAATGCCAGGCAACCGGCCACTTTGCCGTCGATAGCCGCATACGCTACCGTCTTCCCCTGCGACATTGCCTGATCCGCGGCCAACTGCACCAGTTCCAGAGATATCTGTCGGTCCTCCATCAGACCCCTGCTTCCGATCAACAGCTCTTTGCCGTCAACGATTGCCCTCACGCCAAATCCTGGGAGCGCTTCCAGCTCGCGTACTGTCCCGAACTGAGTCCTTTGCTCGGCGGCATACCTTGCAATAGCCCTCGCCACCGGATGCTCGGATCGAGTCTCCACCGCGCCGACCAGTGACAGGAACTGTACCGACGACATCGACGGCACCGTATGAACTTCCAGGACTTGCAGCTCCCCCGATGTAAGTGTGCCGGTTTTGTCGAACACCACGCCGTTGACCTGCGCCAGCTTTTCGAGGACATCTCCGCCGCGAATGATCACACCTGTACGTGCCGCCCGCCCGGTCCCGGCTAGCACCGCGGTCGGCGTGGCCAATCCCAGTGCGCACGGACACGCAATAATCAGTACCGCGATAACGGAGCGAACCATCATCGGGCTCCCCGGTGCTGCCAGATACCACGCGACCAGCGTCACGGCCGCCAGTACGAGCACTATCGGCACAAATACCGCCGCCACACGGTCCGCCAGTTTCTGCACCGGCGCCTTGCGCCCCTGCGCCTCTGACACCAAGCGGATGACATTGGACAAGAAACTCGCCGCTCCGGTCGCCGTCACACGCATCTCGAACGAGGTGTGTCCGTTCAACGCCCCTCCGATCACGCGATCTCCAACCTGCTTCTCCAGCGGCAGCGATTCACCCGTCATCATCGACTCATCAACTGTCGCGGACCCCTCGCCGATTTCACCATCCGCAGGTATCCGTTCTCCCGGCTTGACCAGCACCATCATGCCGGGCTGCAACGACACCGCGTCTACTTCAATCTCAACACCGTTTATGATGGCCGTCGCTGTGGTGGGCTGTAACTGCATGAGCGCCTTGATGGCATCACCCGCCTTCCCCTTGGCCCTCGCCTCAAGAAACCGTCCCACCAGTATCAGCGTCACAATCATCCCCGCCGACTCGAAATACAGCAAGTCGTGCTGTGCCCCGCCATGTGCAACGAGCACCCAGAGACTCCAGCCGAACGCCGCCAGCGTCCCCATCGCGATCAGCGAGTTCATATTGGCTGTGACATGGATCGTCTGTTTGGCGGCATCGGACAGAATCGAACGCCCTGCCACGAACAGCACGACCCCCGCGAGGATCGCCTGCAGCCAAGCATCAACCGTATGTCCGAAAAGCGGTGTCAGACGCCACATTGGCAGCATGGCCAGCGCCATCAGCGGAACCGTGAGCGCCAACGAAACCAGAAAGTTTCTGCGGGCTTCACCAAGTTCCTTCTGTTGAGCGCTCAGAATATCCTGCTGGCCGACCTCCGCGCCGTATCCAAGTTCCTCGATCTTGCCGACAATACGCTCTTCATCAAGCTGAGTCGCGTCGAACGAAACCACCGCCGAATTGGTCGCCAGATTGACTCGGCACGCCTCCACCCCGTCCATCCCGCTCACACCCTTCTCTATCGATGCCACACAACTGGCACAATGCATCCCCTCAATTCGTAGAGACAGTTCCTGACGTTGCGCCATACTTCACCCAATATACTCTCTGTTTTGGTGTGGAAAACGACGGAAACCGGCTATTTGATCCCAAGGGCAATCAACAGTTGCGGGCAACGCTTGAGAAGTTCTTTCCGAATCTTAGCCCGCGCCCTATGAAGGTACCACCGCACGGTGGCTTCCGGCATGTTCATGATCGTCGCAACATCGTCCACGCGGCAGCCCCCGACATCGCGAAGCATAAATGCCGACCGTTGCTTGTCGTTCAGCGTGTTGGCCGCCTGCTGAATATAGCCGTCGAGCTGCTGTCGTCGAAACGCTGTTTCGGGACTCGCCGCCCGGCTCTCGACCACATCGTAAACGTTTTCGAGTGGCTCGTGGCGATGCCGTCGTATTTTGCGAAGGTGATCGATCGAGGCATTGACCGTGACGCGGTACAACCACGTGTAGAATTTCTTGGAATCGTCATAGCGCCAGATATTGGCCGCCATCTTGACAAAGACCGTCTGGGTGATATCGGCCGCCTCGTCGTAGTCACCCACGATCTTATAGGCCAGTGCGGCCACCTGACTGCGATATCGTCGGACCAGCAAACTGAACGCATCGCGCCGTCCCTGCTTGATGGCAGCCACCAGACGCCTGACTTCCAGTTCGTCATGCTCTTCTTGAGTCAGCGGTTCGATTGGGTATTTGGCTCGCTTCCATACCGCCATAACACTCCCCTTGCCCCCTCTTGATGGTTCAACAGTTGAAACCGGACAAAGTTCCTGTGTTATGCGATCTGCCCCCACCCTCCGCTCTCGGGCCACAAAAAAAGAGCCGCCCTTGCGGACGGCTCTTTCAGTTAACTAATTGATTGGCTTACATGCCGTTAAGAATAAACTCGCGAGGGTCAAGCGGCTTGCCGTTGCGCCAGACCTCATAATGCAGGTGCGGACCGGTCGAATAGCCGGTCGAGCCCATAAGCCCTAGAACTTCGCCCCGCGCCACGGACTGCCCGTTCCTAACCTGGATCTTGGACAGATGGCCGAATCTCGTCAGAAAGCCGAACCCGTGGTCGACCGCTATCAGGTTCCCCAAACCACCCGGGTCCTTTCCCGCATAGACAACTTTGCCTGTGGCTGGCGCTACGATCGGTGTTCCGGCGTGGTTGGCAATGTCGACCCCCCGGTGCATCTGGCGGTACCCGGTGAACGGGTCATAGTGCATGCCATATCCCCGTGATGCCCATCCCTGGGTGGGGTTGATCGACGGCGTGTGGTCCAGCCTGTCTTTGAGTCCGGTCAGCGCCGCTTCGACCTCGCCGAACTTGCTCAACTCAAACTCAGATACCTTGAGCAGGCGATCCACCTGCGATTCCGTAAGCACAGCGTCCTGCTGGGTCTCCGTCATTGACGCGAACCCGAGAGGTCCCGGGCCGCCAATACCGAGCTGCCGCTCGCTGACATTGATTTCGGGCAAATTGAAGAGTGTCCGAATGGCGATCTCTTTGTTCACCAGGTCGGTGAACCGGGACTCCGCCTCAGACAGTGTCCATCGGATTTTTTCGTACTTTTCGGCCAGGAACTGGTTCTCGGCCTTCAACCGCTTCAGCTCCGACTTGTTGACCCGATCGCCGAAGAATGTCGAAAGCAGGACCAGACTACCGAGTAAGATAGCTACGAAAATGCCAGGCGCGCAGTACAGCCAGATCCTTGGGATGCTGATCTGCTTGGCGTCCGAATAATTATCCGGCAGAAACCACAGAATGATCCGTTTCTTTAGCATCAAAACCTTCCCAGACCCTTAAGAGGGTGAAATCGGTACCCCGAGACGGCCAGGCCCGAAGTCGTATGGCAACAAACCGCCGCCAAGCTACCTCGGTTCAAAAGGGGTGTCAAGGGAAAAAACCCTGCTCTTACTTGATCAAAACAAACTCTCTCTTAAGGACCTTGTTGATAACCTTCATGAACTTATCCCCTTCCAGGTTCTGAAGGCTGTACAGATGCCAATACGTTTTTTTCGGCAGGCCGACATTCCTTTTCTTTGTGCTTGCCATTGCTGTGCCCTTTTTCTGCTCCCGACCTGCCCAGAGCAGTAGGGCGATTGCCATACTGGTTTTATCGGGCGATCAAGGAATTCTTTAACGTTCCACCACCAGCAACTGCAGAGGACGTGCCGGAGAACCGCCCGAAAACTGATTATTGGTGCCCGCTTAAGACGTTGAAATAATACATCTTAACTTTTCTTGGCGGGCTTCGTGCCGGACCAGTGCGGTCGCCGAATGCGCAGATTATGGTCATCTGACCATAATTCCCTCAATCCCGACTGGTGGTCCGTCGGTGCCAAAACCACCGGCCCGTTGACTTGATGGCCCGTATGGTTTACCTTTGGCGCCAATTTGCTATTGTACAATCGAGAGGGTCTTCGAGCCGTGCTAAAAAACAGGACCGTTTTTGTAACAGGGGCATCTTCAGGTATCGGCCTCGCCACCGCCCGCAAGTTCGCAGAAGCAGGCGCCCGCGTGCTGATGGCCGCACGACGTATCGACCGACTCGAGAAACTCGCCAGTTTGTTTCAAACCGAAACCCATCTGCTCAAACTCGATGTTCGCAACAAGGCGGCTGTGGAAAAGGAAATAAGCGGACTTCCCTCGGCCTGGCAGGAGATAGACATCCTCATTAATAACGCCGGATTAAGCCGGGGACTCGATAAGCTGCACCAGGGAGACACCGCCGACTGGGATGAGATGATCGACACCAATGTCAAAGGCCTCTTGTACGTTAGTAGAGCCGTCATCCCCGGCATGGTTAAACGCGGACGGGGTCAGATCGTCAATATCGGCTCGATCGCCGGCCATGAGCTGTACCCGGGCGGCAACGTCTACTGCGCCACCAAACATGCCGTCAATGCCCTGACCCGCGGATTGCTGATGGATCTGGTGGACACGCCAGTGAGAGTTTGCAGTGTCGATCCGGGACTGGTCCAAACCGAGTTTTCCGAAGTGCGGTTTCATGGCGACACGGAGCGTGCCGCCGGAGTATACCAGGGGTACAAACCGCTTTCCGGCGACGACATCGCCGAGTCGATACTCTGGGTATGCAGCCGCCCGGAGCATGTCCAGGTGGCCGAACTGATCATCCTGCCCAAAGCCCAAGCCTCGGCCATGGTGGTGCACAAGCAGGTCTGAGAAACCGTCCTTATCGCCACTATTATCTTGCATAGATCGTTGCCGACATTCCTCTTATCCGAAGCTCTGGGACAGAATCGCACGAGCACTATATGCAGTTATTGACTCGCGTACCGGGCCGCCAGGTCATCCTCGCCTTTGGTCTCACTATTATAGTGGGAGCGTTGCTGCTGAGTCAGCCGGTCTCCGGAAGACAGCACCGGATCCCCTTCGTTGATGCCCTGTTCACTGCCACCTCAGCAGTTTGCGTAACCGGTCTCACCGTTGTAGACACCGAGAAAGACTACACCCGTTTCGGTCAGATTGTCATCCTGACACTTATCCAGCTTGGCGGCCTCGGGGTGATGACATTCATGACCGCCCTGTTTGCGGCGGTCGGAGCCAGAATGTCGTATCACGAACGTCTGGGTCTCACACAATCACTGGGAAGCGGCAAACCACTTCATTTCAAGTCGCTTCTCAAAGCGGTGTTGCTGATAACGTTTGGGATCGAGGCAATTGGCGCCCTCCTCCTGTTTGTGAAACTCCAGGATCAATTTGCGGCGCCCGATGCCGCCTTCCACGCCGTATTCCATGCCGTCTCTGCATTCTGCAATGCCGGCTTCTCAACCTTTTCGACCAACCTCGAGGCGTTTCACAACGACATTCCGGTCATCCTGATAATCGGATCCCTCATCGTAGCCGGCGGACTCGGCTTTGCCGTCATCCGCGAGCTGGCTGATCGCGCCATTCATCCCCGCTCGACTTTGTCGCTTCATAGCAAGCTGTCGATCATCAGTACAACCGTTCTGCTTGCTGCAGGCACCGTGATCTTCTACCTGGTCGAACGGCGTTCCGCCTATGCGGGTATGAGCCTTGGTGACAAGTTGGCCAACGCGTTTTTTCAGTCGGTGACGCCTCGGACCGCCGGTTTTGACACCATAGCGCAAGGGAGTCTGACCGATGTCAGTATCCTCATTATCATTATCCTGATGTTCATCGGCGCCTGCCCCGGCTCCACCGGCGGCGGTATTAAAGCCACCACCATGTCCGTGATCTCGCTTCTGGTCTGGAATCGCTTTGTCGGGCGAAGTTCGGTGACTGCGTTTCGACGCTCCATCACCGTCGAGTCGATCGTGCAGGCCATTACTGTCTTCATTCTCGCGTCGCTTGTTATTCTGCTGATGTTCGGGGCGCTGATGTTCGTCCAGGAACGGGCGACTCCTCACTCCGCCGGCGGTGACTGGTTTGTCCAGCATTTGTTCGAAACCGTGTCGGCCTTCGGCACCGTGGGCTTGTCGCTGGGCCTCACCCCTTCCTTGAGTACGGGGGGCAAGATTGTTATCATTCTGACGATGTTCATAGGGAGGGTCGGGCTGCTGACCCTGGCGTTCGCGCTGGCGCGGCTCCCCAAACGCGGAGAGATCGTGTTCTCCGAAGAGTCTGTTATGGTAGGTTGAGCGTATGAAAGAGTTCGCTGTTATCGGTCTGGGAAATTTCGGCGCCATGGTGGCGCGCAAGCTGCACGAACTGGGGTGCAAGATCACTGCCATCGATGTTGACAAAAACAAGGTGCAGGATCTGCAGGACCACGCGCACCAGGCAATCGCCGCCGATGCCCGCGAGCGGCGGTTCCTCGAACATATCGGCGTCGACAGCTACGACTGTTTCATCGTCTCCACCGGTCAGGATTCACACGCGTCGATCCTGATAACGCTGCATCTGAACGATCTGAACGCTAAGCGCATCATCGTCAAAGCCAACTCCGCGGACCATTCCAAGATTCTCTATAAGGTCGGCGCCGATGAAGTGGTGATCCCCGAAGAAGATGTTGCCAGCAAGCTGGCCCGCTCCCTCGCTCAGCCCAATCTGCTGGACTTTCTGCCGCTCTCCGATGAATACTCTATCGCCGAGATCGCGCCGCCGCCCCGCTTTTATGGCAAGTCGCTCACGGATCTCAATCTCCGTTCCGAATTCCGCCTCGAGGTGATTGCCATCAAGGATGTCCTCACCGGCGACTTCCAGTTCATTCCAGGTCCGTCATTCAAGATCAAAGACACGGATATCCTTGTCGTGTTGGGGCGACAGGTCGATATCGAGCGGATCCGCGGATAAGCTCGCCGCATCCTCAGTGGACATAACCGTTTCGCACGGCGTGAATAAAATCGGTGTACGACGGCTCATGGCCGGCCTGGCGCAGTATCGAGGCAATCTGACCGCGATGATAGCTCCCGTGCATAATCACGTGCAGAAGAATGTCGCCCACATTGCTGGTGAACGGCTCACCCTTGCTATTCTTGTATGATACCGACCGTGTCAGACCTACCTCGTCTGCACCGCCCAGCACTGTTTGCCACATAGACCGCAACTCCGGCAATTGCCGCTCGCACTCATTTGCCGTGAACTCCGGCCAGACCGCCACCGACGACGGCGCGTTGTGCAATCGATGCCACCAGAGCCGCTCGGCGGCGATGATATGTGCGAATATCGCAATGGCCCTTGAGGGGGATCTCCCCTCGGTAATGAGTCTCTTTACAACTTCGCAATTAGCCCAGTGGTTGTAGGCAAAGAGCCGCGACAACTCCTGTATTGGCATGGATGCTCCGAGGATCTGAGTGTGTCTTAAAGAGCTTTACGGCCCCAAGGCCATCGTTGTTTGGATAGTCCCAAGCGCGCGGCTTTGCGGCGAATATCAGATTCCAGTTTCCGGCTTAAAAACCGTGTCACTGGCGTCATTCCAGCGAAAGCTGGAATCCAGGTTCATTGCATCTCTTCATAGAGATCTCGCCAACTGGGGTTGAATCTCTCTATCAACGCAATTTTCCACTCCCGTTTCCACCACTTCAGTTGCTTCTCTCGTGCAATTGCGTCTTGCGGACTGCCAAATGACTCAAAGTACACGAGAGTGTGAACGCCATAGTGCGCAGTGAAACCAGGAGTCAATTTGTTCTTGTGTTCGAACACGCGTCTGGCCAGGTCATTTGTCATCCCAATATACAGGGTACCGTTCCTCTTGCTGGCCAGGATGTAGACATAATAGTAATGCACTTCTTGCCAATCTGAACCGCACTGGACCCCAGCTTTCGCTGGGGTGACCAGAAATCAGACATTCATCGGACGGAACACAAAGCCTTCTGGTTGTCACTCCAGCGCATGCTGGAGTCCAGCCCAAGCGAAAGGGTGGACCCCAGCTTTCGCTGGGGTGACAGAATCTGATTATTACAAATCATAATACAACTCAAACTCGTGCGGCGTGGGGCGCACCCGAATCGCCGCCACTTCTGTCCGTTTGAGCTTGATCCAGTTCTCCAGCAGATCCTCGGTAAACACTCCCCCCTGCATCAGATATTCGTGGTCCCGCTCCAGCGCATCGAGCGCCTTCGTGAGCGAGGTTGGCAACGTGTGAATCTTCGCCAGTTCTGCCGCCGGCAATGTGTCCAGATTCTTGTCAAGCATCTTCCCGGGGTCGATCTTCCGCTTGATGCCATCCAGACCCGCCATCACCATCGCCGCATACGCCAGGTGCGGATTCATGGTGCCATCGGGCGGACGGAACTCGAACCGCATGGTCTTCGGATTCCGCTGATAACCAGGTATTCGTATGCATGCCGTGCGATTCCCCACCGAGTATGTCCCCGCCACCGGTGCTTCAAACCCCGGCACCAGCCGCTTGAACGAATTGGTCGAGGGATTCGTGAATGCCAAAAGCGAATCCACGTGCGCCAGCACCCCGCCGATATAGTACAATCCCAGCTTGGAAAACTGCGCCGGACCCTTCTTGTCGTAAAATAGAGACCCTTTGCTGTCAGTCAGATACTGATGCACGTGCAACCCAGAGCCTGGTTCGTTGAACAGCGGCTTCGGCATAAAGGTCGCCGACTTCCCCATCCGAAAACACTGGTTCTTGATCATGTACTTGATGATCATCGAAAGGTCAGCCATCTGCAACAGTGGAGCAAACTTCACCTCGATCTCGTGCTGCCCGGCCCCTCCAACCTCGTGGTGATGATACTTCAACTCGACTCCCACCTTGGCCAGCATGGCCGAAATCTCCGAGCGGAGATTGTAGGTCCGGTCCATCGGCGGCGCGGCGTGATACCCTTTCTTGTATGGAATCTTGTACCCCAGACTCTCCGCATCCTGCGCCGCATTCCAGGCTGCCTCGGCCGTGTCCAGATGATAGAACGCCGACCCCGACCCCTGAAAGAAATTCACCTTGTCGAATACGTAGAACTCAAATTCGGGGCCGATTATCGCCTGCGCTCCCTTGACTATCTTTCCGAGATACTTGTCCGCATCCTTGGTGACACGACGCGGGTTGCGTGAATATGGCACGATCGTATCCTTCACCTCAACCATATCACCAAGCATCGAGACCGTGGGACGATCGAAAAACGGATCGATAAACGCCGTTTCCGGATCCGGCAGCATGATCATATCCCCCCGCTCTATGGATGAGAATCCAGGCATCGAGGAACCATCCACCCCGACTCCGGTCACGAACAGTTCATCGGTGAGCGATGATATCGGCAGCGTTATATGGTGCCAGAATCCGAGCAGGTCATCGAATTTCAGATCGATATATTCAACGCTGTGGTCTTTGACGAGTTTGGTCAGCTTGTCTGCTTTCACCATTAGTTCCTCTGCACACGGGTTGTGACAATTTTCACATAATCTAACCAAATCTGTCGATTTTGACAAGCACAAGAAAACCGTCTCTGCGCCCGTCCCATTCGAACGTTCCGGCAGGTCTTGCCCGGCCGAGACCGTCACTTCACTCACAACCAACTTCGTCACATCGCTCTCGAGGACGGGTGTGACCTGCCGGTCTTCCCGCGTTGCGTTGGGTCCTGCCTTCCGCCGTCAGGCGGATGGTGTGACCCGACGCTTTCGTGCAACGTCGACCGGTCGGTGGTGTACCCCACCTGCTTCAGGCGGGTCCCAGTTCCTCTCGTTGCGTCGGGTCCTGCCTTCCGCCATCAGGCGGATGGTGTGACCCGACGCACCAAAAAAGGCCGTGTGTCACCTGCCGGATATCCAGCACCATCAATTATCTTGTCCCCTTCTCCACCCCGCGCTAAGTTTCCCAGTTCAACATCAGGAGAATACACATGAAGACATTCGCTCTCATTCTCGGCTTTCTACTTTCACCATTTCTATCCCTCGCCCAGGACATCCCCCTCTTCGACACCGCCCTCGCCCAGGTCGGCCTGACCAGCGAAGATCTCCGGTTCGACCGCGATGAAATGGCCGGATGGGGCGGCGACCGATGGCGCCTCACCTATTTCACCATGTTCCACCAGAACCCGCTCAAGCTCCCCAAATACGGCCAGATCAACCTCGAAGGTTTCAGCACCGATGTCACCAATATCACTGCTCTAATAAGCGGTGCCGGTCGACGGATAGACTGCCCGGTCCGCCGCGGCCTTATCGGCGAACAACTGGCCGAGTGGATGAATTTCCCTGACTCATTCCCCAAGCCCTCCATTACCTCCAACCGCAACGTGCTAACCGGCGAGAAATACAAAACACTGCGACAGAAAATCGATCTGTTCTTTCGCGTCGTCGATGACCCCAAGTCGATGTTTAAGCAGAGCATCAACGAGATCAACAAGGACAAACATCGCATCAAACTCTACCAGTACTTTGTCGCCGACAGCCAGCAGTACAACGATGATGTCGAGGCGATGGTCGACAAAGTCGATTTCAACCGCATGATCGGCGGCGCCGAGGATATCGCCGAATCACTTCGCCGTCTGGCCGATTCACTGGAGTTCTGCGAGTTCCCTTCTTTCCGCGTCGAGATCAAAACCCATCAGGGGCTGATCGTGGTGGGCACGAAAGAAGACGATAACTACGCCTATATCGCCCCGCCGCTGCTCATCATCGATGGCGGCGGCAATGACACTTATAGCTATTCGGGCTATCCCGATGATTTCCCCCTGGCCGCCATTGTCGATGCCGAAGGGAACGACCGGTATATCTCGACTGACAGTCTTCGCCCCGGAATCGGTGGCGCCGTCATTGGTATGTCGGTGCTGATTGACAAAGCGGGCGATGACATCTATCAGGCGAAAAATCTGTCACTCGGTAGCGGCCTGTTCGGTGTCGCCGTCCTCTGCGACAAATCCGGCAACGACAAGTACTCGTCGCGAAGCTACACTCAGGGGTGCGGCCAATTTGGGGTCGGGATACTTATCGACTCGGTCGGCAATGACTCTCTCTATTGCTACGCCAACGCTCAGGGATACGGCTACACTAAAGGGTGCGGTCTCTGTATCAACTACGCCGGCAACGATGTCTATATCGCGGAGGACAGTATCCTGTTTGCACCCGCTTCGCAGACCAAAGAGCATAACTCCTCACTCGCGCAGGGGGTCGGATTCGGCAGACGGGCGGACTACATCGATGGTCACAGTTGGGCCGGCGGTGTTGGCATTCTGTGCGATGTCTCCGGCGATGATCACTACTCCGCCGGACTGTTCGCGCAGGGGTGCGGCTATTGGTTTGCGGTCGGGATGTTGCTCGACGGCGCCGGTAACGACCGTTACGATGCCGTCTGGTACGATCAGGGGTCCGGGGCGCATTTCGCGGTCGGGTATCTCGATGATTTCGCCGGCGATGACATCTACACCGCTACGATGAACATGTCGATCGGCTCAGGACACGATTTCACGATCGGCTATTTCAACGAGCGGGGCGGTAACGACGTTTACAACGCGCCAACTCTCTCCGTGGGAGCAGGGAATTTCCAGGGGATGGGAATATTCGATGACTGGTCCGGCGATGACACCTACAACACGCACGGCGGCGCAGTTCTCGGCCGTTCAAACCCATTGAATCAGGGCCCTCGCGCATTTCTAAACACCTTCGGCGTCTTCCTCGACCGCGGCGGAAACGACTCTTACAAAGAACCCTGGGCATCTAACAGTGCCAAGTGGATCGGCCCCAAATCCGACACCACCAAACCGAGCGCGTACGAGATTGGGGTGGGGGTGGATGAATAGCATAGAAGAGGGAGTGCCAAAGTGAGCCAGGAGTTAGACAAGTTTGTTAAATGCGTTAGACCGTTCTTCGACGCTTATAAGTCGTTTGATCTTCGCATTCTTACCTTTCAAAGGTTTGGCAACTGGGTGAATCTCGTCACCCAATTGATTCCGCTCTACGAGAAAGCGAGCGGCCGACCTTGGGGCACAAAGGCCCCGATTACAGATAATTTGGCACTCATCACCGGGCGCTGGCCAATATGTGAATTCGACCCAGTCATCCGGCGTATTGCAGAAGGCAGGTATGCAGTCTGCGATTGTGAAATCGGTTACGGAAGAGTGAGTGCAGGAGAATTCCAATCGACTCAGAGGGGCTTCTTTCAGAGGACCCTCTCGCCTGACCAAGCGTATCGAGAATATGGAATCCACCAAACCGTGCTCGCTCTTTGCGCATTGGACGACAGCTTTCAGAATCTTGTTCAGGACATCGACATGCTCGACTTGGCACTGAACAGGATGAATGAGCCATACGCTGACCTATTCGATTTAATCCACGACCAGTTTCGCCTCGCAGTCAAGATAGGGCGACGTGAGCTTTCAAGTGTCGATGTGATTGCTGTTCCACCCGTCTCTCTGGGGTCAGGAACAAGTATCGAGGATACCAGGCTTATGATAGGTATAGACGTATTTGGTGAGACCGTTATGAATGATGTTTCAATTGGAATCATCGCACGACGCGCAGGAGCGCGGGCCAACCGGGTAACCTACCGCCTTGACCAACTTGACATCCACATGGACCAAACGTCTGTTGAGCACTGGGCATTTTCAATGCCAATCCAAGAGGCGAGTAGGGTAGACCTTTTCCTAAGATACAAGAACGAAGTCGCGGACCAGAGATCACTTGAGAATCCGCGACTCGCCCCGTCACTACTGGAAATCTACAATCAAATGGATGATGGAGGGGAGATCCTAGAAAGATTCCTCAAGGGAGAAGGAACCGACAAAGCGCGAGATTTCGAACTCGCTGTAGCCTTCCTTTTCTCGCTTAACGGATTTGCATGCATGCCATACTCTCACATGAAGGTCGGAAATCAAGAGAAACGACCTGACGGAATTGCGGTCGCGCCCAGTACACAAACAGCGGTTGTCTACGAATGTACGACCAGCTTGGCCACACAGGAGAACAAGTTGGCAAAGCTACTTGAACGCGTTAATAAGCTTCAATCTGCCGTTAGAGGTTTCGAGTTTGTCCCTGCACTCATCGTATCAATGCCGCGCGAGGCAGTTTCGCAAAGCACGTTTGGCGAAGCTAAGCAGGACGGAATCTGCGTCCTTACCGTCGAAGACTTGACGGAGTTTCTTGATCGATGCCGGAAGAGCACGAAACCAGACGAGATTCTCGCTTACATTCAGAGCCGGTTATAGGGGGCACAAACCGGAGACATCCCTGACTGTCCATGTAGGTCATTACCCCACCACTGCCAAGAACGTGGGTAGGGGTCTTGACACTCGCTTGGTGCCCCACCTAACAGGTGGGTTTTCATTCTCCTTCACCGAATCCCCGCCCACTGTCGCCGTGCTCTCGCCCGCCGTTTCCCTTCTCGCTAATTCGTATCTCATCCAACGCCAATCAGCCTGCAAATCAACTTCGCTACAATCTCACCTTAAATTGCTCATCCAGTCCGCTCTTTGGAGATTCCTAGGCCATAATATGCCTGCTATAACGACAAAAACCGGTAACACACCTACTCAGGTGCCGCTTGCGAATTCGACGTAACACCATGTCAGCAAATCACATACAGCAACGTGCACTCATGAGTCCGCGCAACAGAGTGCCCGCAAGCCGCTACACCATAATGGATTACAAAGGAAATTCCTGTTTGGTGAATTCAAAAAATGACAAAACGAACCCAATTCCCCCATTGCGCCACAACAACTTCACGGCTGGGTGGCCCACCGCTTCGCGGTGGGTTTATACACACCGGTTCTATGTTCCGGCAGCTCTTGCTCGCCCGAGACCTTACTATCGCGCGTCTCAAAGCCATCCTCACAGTCGAGGGCGAGTGTGAACTGCCGGTTTGATTCTGGATTCTCCCGAAGGTGTACCCCTCAGAACATGTGGTCCCCCATCCCTGATTCCATAAACGGCAGACGTCCTCGTCTGCCGCTTGCGGCCAGTGGCAGACCGGGAGGTCTGCCATTTACGAGTTTCCACAACGGATTCAAAGACGGCGGAACCAGAAGCGGTTCCGCCCTACTTCCGCACCACCATCGCCACCCCCGCCAGTATTGCGGCGGCGCCGACAAGTGTCAGGGTGGAGAGTGTCTCATCGCCGAATACAACGCCGATCAGTATCGCCACCAGCGGCGTGATGAACGCAATCAGCGAAACCGTCACGGCTTTAGTGTGTGTGAGCAGCCAGTAATATCCCAAAAACGCCACCACCGTCCCGAATACTGCCAGATAGATGATCGACCCAACCGACTGCGAGGTGACTGCAAAATTGGACCAGTTCTCGAACAGCAGTGCGCCAAGAACCAGCAGTATTCCCCCCATGAACATCTGCACGTTTGCAGCCACCACAATGTTCACCGTGGCAGCGTACTTCTTGTGCTGTATCAACCCCCACGCCGACGCGAACGACGCTCCCAGCGCCAGCACCGAACCCAGGAACAGCTCACCGGAGGTCTGCAGCGAATCGTACGAGATCAGCACCACGCCGGCAAACGACAGCACCAGTCCCAGCCACACCGCACCATGAATCTGCTCGGTCTTCAGCCGATAGGCGGACAACACTGCCACGAAAACCGGAAACGATGCAAACAGCACCGCGGTCATGGCCGAGTTGATATGCCGTTCGGCGAAATAGACCATCGCGTAGCTGGCGCAGTACATGAACAGCCCTGGATGCCCGACCCAAAACAGATCGCGAACCCCTTTCGGATACGCCAGCCCTTTGACTTTCACTATTGCTGTGAGAATTGTGACCGCCAGCGCGAACCGAATACTGGCCGCCCAGAGCGGGGGAGCATCGGCCAAGCCGAGCTTGATCGCCATCCAGGTGGAGCCCCAGATAACGCAGAGGACAATGTAAACGAGCGCGGTCATCGGTCGCGCCAATAACGACTAATTACAGTGCGCCGTCAATCACCTGAATCCTACCGCGGATCACGTTTAGGCGTCAGAATAAGAGCCGCAAGCGGCTGGCAACGCCACCTTTTTTCTTGACAATGGGTTCAGCTTCTTGCTATGCTTAACGATACTATAAAGTACTTCAAGATACGATATACTGTGACATTATTATAGTCGATATACAGGAGCAGCACGTGAACGCTTACGCTGAGGGGGTCATCAAGAACACCGAGTTTTTCACCACCACCGAACTGGCCGAGAAGCTCAAAATGAACGTTCAGGTAATCACCCGAAAGGTCCAGGCCGGGGAGATTTTCGCCTATAAAATTGGCAAGGACTGGCGAATCCCGGAGCAGGCCGTGCACCAGTGGTTACAAAAACATTCCAACATCAATGGGCCGGCCGACCCCCGACAGAAAGTGGTTGGTAACTTCCTCAAGAACGACCATATCGATATTCTCCCGGCTCAGCGGAGCAAGCGCAAATATCTGCTCGAATATATTCTCGCGCAGTTCGAGCCGAACAAGGTGTACGCCGAGGAGGAGGTCAACAAGATCATCCAGCGGTACCACGAGGATTTCTGCACCGTGCGCCGGGAGTTTATCGCCGAGCGAATGATGGACCGGACCGAGGGGAAATACCGCCGCCGGACCGGGTACAAGTTTTCGGATTAGCGACGGTGATTGAACGGCGTCTTGCGCCATTCACTCACCGGCACAAACCCGCCCCAAGGGGCGGGGTACCCCACCGCTTGCGGAGGATCCAGGGGTTGAGCAGTGGTGACTCCAAGGCGCCGTGGTGAGCGGAGCCGAACCACGTTTGCAGGTAACCGAGTCATTGCGAGGCGCTTCGCTGAAGCAATCTCAACCGCAGGCTAGATGTTCGCATTGTCGCGTCGTAGGTCGGTGTTCCGAGCCCGCTTCTGGCGAGAAACCCGACATGGGGGGATAAGAGCCGCCAGGTCACAATCCCCTTCGGCAGAATGCCTCAGGGGATCAAGACCCGGCGGAACGAGGTTGAGGCTGGTTTGGTCGAGAAACCCGACACGCGTCGCAGCTTGTCATGCCAGCGAACGCTGGCATCCAGTCCAAACCTACGGGTGGACCCCAGCTTTCGCTGGGGTGACACCTTTGCAAAATGGGAAGCAAAAAAGCCCGTCGGCGATAGCGGCCAACGGGCTTCCGAATCGTCTGAGGAGTTCGCCTATTCCGTCGGAGGGTTCAGCCCCTGCGTATTTGAGATGCCAAGTATGCGCTGGAGGAACGGGTCGGACAGATTCACTTTGTACTCCGCGAACATCTGCGCTGCCTTCTGCAGATCTGTGAACTTGCCGTCCTGCGAAAGCACCGAGATCAGTTTCCGGAACCCGTAGCTGCTGTTGGGATCCAACATAAACGCATCCCACAGCTCGCGCGTCCCCTCCGCGGTCATCGCCTGGTCTTTGAGCCGTCGACCCAACTCATGCCTGGCCAGACCGAGATCCTGGCGGTAAAACAGGTTGTCCGGACTCGCTTTGGAGAAGGCCGACAGTGTATCGATCAATTGCTGATACAGACCGTTCGCCTTCGTGGTGTCCCCCTTCTTGTCGTAATAATCGCCGAGCACCATGTAGGTCTGCCAGTATTCCGGGTACTGTGCGATCATCTTGTTCGCCAGAGCTAGCGCCTGTTCCTCGCGGCCGCGTTTGTTTTCTTCATCGAAAACGCGCAGCGCGCTCATGCCGAGACTGATATAGACGCCGGTCGCATTCTCATCGCGGTACACCTTGGAGTTCTCCATGCCGGTGAATTTATACGTGTTCATGAACAGATCGTACGAGCGGTCAACATCAATCAGTCCCGGAATTGGGTCCTTATCCAGACGGTACACCATGCCGACTATCGCCGCGTGGTCGCGGAGACTCAACGGTGATTCGGCGTACGGCGGCGAACTGAAAAAGATCGGGTCTTTCCAACGATTCTCGATGACGATTTCATCGACCATCATTTCGCTCACCCGGACTATCCGGTTCCCCATTTGGTATGGTGACATGTATGTCTCGCGCTTGCGTGGGCGGTCGTTGAATGTCTTCCTTGGGCGCGAGAATTCAACCCCGTCCCGCACTTCCACCGGATACCAGAGAATTTGCTCATCGGACAACGAAATAGGAACATTATAGAAATGCTTGAGCTGGTACACGTACCAGTCAACCTGCAAGAGCGAGAGGTTCACCACCCGCACGTCCTTGCGGTAATTGTACGCCTCCTGGAGGCACCAGACAGGGAATGTATCGTTGTCGCCGGAGGTGAACAGAATGGCGTTCTGATCGCAACTATCGAGGATATTTTGCGCGTACGTTCTGGCCAGCACGTTGTGGGAGCGATCATTCACTCGCCAGTTGGCATCGAGCGCATGGAGCGGCAAGAGGACGAGCAGTGTAGTTGCGTAGACCGCTTTACTTTCCATCTCCGGTTTGCGAGCGACCACCCATTTACGGAACCACTGCGCGACCCCCGACACGCCCATCCCCATCGCGATGCCAAAAAACACAAACGCCGGCGTGAAGAAATAGTCGCGGTTGCGCACCTCCAGATAGGCATCGCCGGTCTGGAAATCATACTTGGTGCCGTCGGCGAAATTCATGTACAGGATCAAACCGACCGAACAGGCAATGAAGAGGGTGAAAAACGGAAGTCCTACTTCCCGTCTTTTTTGAATCGCCACATACATCCCGATCATGCCGAGTAGGAAGAAGGGGAATATGAACAGCCAGCCCGGTTTGGAATACTGTCCCTCAAAGTAGGACCAGAACCCCATGTTGGGATGCCGCCCAAACTGGTTTTCCCAGGTGCCGCGACGTTTGAACATCCGCTCGGTCATGGATTGCTGACCGTACTGCTTGCGATCGAGGAAACTGACGAATGTTCGGTAATCACGGGCCGGGTGGTTCTCATCGATACGCGGATTGTCGGCCGACCGGATCGGGAGATACAGGTGGACCGAGAAACCTATGAGAGCGATTACCAGAATTGTAAGCGCCGGTTTCCAGTCAACATTCCAGCCGCGCTTTGATGCCATCAGCGCAATGAGGATGATAGCCACCAAGCCGATCGGCATGAAGATCAAAAACCACTCGAATGCGACCATGATTGAGGACACGCAGCCAATAGCAATCGCCACAGGCCAGTTGATTTCTTTGTACAGTAGCGCCAATAGCGCCAAAGAGGCGATGGCCGAGAAGAGAAAGAACATCGGCTGCCCACCCCGTCCGTTGGAAAATGCGACGATCAGGAGCAGTTCCAGAAGCACGTAGCCGCAGACGAACAGGAAGTCGCGCGGCAGGGCATTTTTCTTCAGGAGGAAAAAAACCGCGCACATCGGCATCACCAGAAACACCGTCATATGAATACCGACCCCAACCAGCGCCAGGTAAAACGCCAGCACCATCATCTTGACCGCTTTGCCGGTACCGCGGTGCTCGAAATACTCAACTGTCAGCCAGACGATAAGAACCATAAGCGCCAGCGAGAGTCCATACACTTCGGCCTCGACTGCGTTGCTCCAGTTGGTCTCCGAGAAGGCCACAAAAAAGGCGCCGGCAACCCCGCCTATGTAGGCAATCCATCGGCTGAGCGCGTTGGTATCGACATCATCGAAGAAATACCGCACGATCTTGACAACCAGCAGATAGCTCAGCATAGCGGTGAAAGCTGAAGAAATGACTGAGATGTAGTTCACTCGGTAGGCGACATCGGTTACGAATGGTATCATGGCAAACAACCGCCCGATCAGGACGAACAGCGGAGTGCCGGGCGGATGAGGGATACCCAGAATTGCCGAACAGGCGATAAACTCACCGCAGTCCCAGAACGGGATCGATCGCTGCACAGTGAGCGCATAGACGATAAACGAAACTACAAACACCAGCGCCGCCAACACGACATTGGTGCGGTCAAACTTTCTGCCGTTCAGTATGGGAAAATCAGGCAATCGGGCCTCCTAAAGTCCTAATCCGCGTAAGCCGATAGAGTACATAGATATATCACATATTCGCTGCGCGAAGCAGAGAATATACTACGGTCGCGACCATGCACAACTTAATTTTTACCCCGGCGACCAGGTTGCGATTCATGGTGAGAGGAGGAAACGATGTTTATCTGGTGCGCTGTCCTGTTTGGACTGGGAATTGTGGCGTTCCTCGATTCGATCTTCAACATGGGTGAGATCTTTAGGACCGTCAATTCCGTGTTGTTCTTGCTGGTTTCCCTCGGCCTGTTGGTACGGACCACGACCAAAATGAAAGACAAAAAGCTCGAGACCAAGGAGGATCGGATCTTCAACCTTGAGAAACAGCTTGGAAGTCTGAAGAAATCACAGGAACAGTTGTCGAAGTTCTAACCGACCTTGAGGTCGGTCTCGAGCTGCCGAAGTTTCTTACGCACTTCGGAGCCGAACGGATAATTTGGATACTTTTCCAGAAGTTGCCGGTAAATAGTCTTGGCTGCTTCTAACGTGGAAGGTGTGTCCGCCAGAATATCCGCCTTGAGTTTCAGGCCAAAGGGGACGTAGTAGGATTCGGGGAAATTGGCCGCGAGATCCTCGATTTCACCAAGAACTCGTGCCGTATCGCCGCGTTTCATATCCACCTGAACCATCCGAAACAAGGCATCGTCCGCCAGTGTCTTGTCGTCGTTGTTCACCAACCGTTCCAATTGGGCATGGCATGAGTCCGGCATCTGCCGCTCCTGATACCAGAGAGCATCGGCATATGCGGCCAGCAGTTCCGGAGAGCCGCCGGCATCATCCAACACCAGCAGAAGCTGTAGTGCATCGTTGACATAGAATCCCTGAGGATATGCCACCATCAGCTTCTTCAGCATCACTTTGGCGGAATCAAACTCCTGGCGGTAGAATTTGATCGCACCCAGATTGAAAGCTATTTCTTCGTCGATATCCTGATTGAACGGCTGGGAGGCCAGCGACTGAAACCGCTTTTCAGCAGCGTCAATATCCCCCATACGAAGATAGCAGTATGGAGTACTGCGCTGCGCGTTCAGGAAGCTCAGCCCGCGCGGAAAGCGGGTCACCACCGAATCAAAATACGACAAGGCTCGCGGATAATCCGATAGCCGGTCAAAGCAGATCATGCCCAGAGCGTATACCGCGTCCGCTTTCTCACCTTGATCGGGAGAGACGGCCACGATAGTATCGTATCGCGCCATGCCTTCATCGAGACGCCCCGTCTGCACCAGCGCGTTGGCGTAGAGGAAAGCGGCATCACCGACCAGCGGAGTTTTGTTTTGGCGTAGCGCCAGTTGTTCCCCCATATGCACAACCTGAGCATACAGCTTCCGGTCGGAGCATTGGCGCATGAAATAATCGGGAGAGCCGCCAGTCAGCCCCTCGAGTGTGTCACGACGCAAGCAGTACTCGAAGGCGCGGTCAAACCGCCCGGAGCGAATATAGTAATCGGCGAGAAGTTTGACGGCCCGCGGCGCGCCACCGACCCTGGTGTGCTCGAGGAGGAGCTTCTCAACCTGAGGCGACGAATCCTCGAATTCCAACATTGCCAACAGGCGACGTTCCCCCTCCATGGCCTCGCGCGTGGTGTCTTCGGCCAGAAGCGGCAGAAATTCGTTTGCGGCATCATGGTATTTCTTCCGGCTTTCAAGCAGACTCCCTCGTTCAACCGCATACAGCAGCGGATTACCTCGAACCACTCGAACCGAATCAATCAACTGCAGCGCATCGTCCGGCAAGCCGTGACGGATCTGGCTCTGCACCAACATCAGCATCGTACTCTGATCCGTCGGGGACAAAAGTCCGATCGCCGCACGATACGCCGACCGGGCGGAATCGAGCTGCCCCTGTTCGGCCAGCACTTCGGCCAGATCGAGACGATAGCCAAATACGTTTGGATATCTCTCGACCAGCCGTCGGTCAAGAAGCTCCAGTTTGGCGTATCGTTTGAGCTGCTGATAGCAGTTGCGCAGAAGATTGGCAACATTCATGTCACCGGGATTGGTCTCGTACAGTGCTTCCAACATGAGGGCGGCGGCTTCAGGATTGCTTTGCCGCAGGAACGCTCGTGCCGCCGCCATCCGCTGTTCGGTCTCTGTCATTATAGGAGTCGCCGGTGGCTGGTCGGGCCGAGATTCCTGCGCCACGACCGGACGGCCAGCCAGCGCCGCGACCAGCACGATGGCTGCGAGAAACGGCGTCACTTCGCAGGAACCATTGGCTGAGGTTCGTTTGAAGGTGTGCTTTCGATCTGTAACAAGGCCCGGAAGTACGCTTTGATCTGCTCTTCGTACTGCGACGGATAGTCGTTGCCGAGGAACTGCCGGAGCCGGTCCTCGAAATGGGCCCGGTCGTTTAGCAGATCGGACGGAAGATTCGGGGGGATATACACCGGCTGCTCAGCGGCCGTGGTGGCTTTTCGCTGTTCGGTGAAATCCTTGCGTTGCAGCGAGCGGGAAGCCTCGAGCATACGCGAGTAGATATTCAACTGGCGGGCGGTGGTCTCTTCGCCCGCGCTGCCTGTCGCCAGGTCCTCTTCGACCTTCTTCATTTCCTTGGCAATATCGTCGAGCCGTCCCAGTACCTGTCGCGAGTTACCGAACTCTTGCGCCAGGTCCTCAAGCGACTTGCGGATCGCTCCTTGTTCGCCGGCCAACCGTTGGAGGCTTTCTCGCCCCGGCTGTGGATTGTTGCATTGCTTCTGTGTCTCCTGGTTCAGCATGTTCTGCTTGTCGCACATGCCTTCCATCTGGGAGATGTTCTTGTTGCAGTTCCCGCCCTTATTGCACTGGTTTTGCTGCTCCAGTGATTCCATCAGGCGTATCGAGGCGCGGTTGAGCTGTGACATGGCGTCGCGCTGCTCGCGTACGGCGTTCGGACCCCGCTGCTGGTCGAATTCCTGCATCGCCTGCGCCATGCTCTGGGTGGCTTGATCGACGATTGACCCGAGTTCAGCCGCGACAAACGGCGACTGCTTGCCGAGCTCGCTGATACTGTTTCTGAGGCCGCTGCACGAGGCCGATAGATCCTGCTGTTGCTGTGCCAGGTCACGCATCATCGATGATTGCGGACTCATGGCTGCGGCTTCCTTAAGCAGCTCCTCCTGTGATTTGGAGAGATAGTTGGCATCATCAATTGCCCGACGCATCGCCTGCTTCAGCTTCTCCTGGTCCCCTCCTTTGAAGGCCATCTGCTGGTTCTGCATCTCACCCAGCATTTCGCGCACGCGGGCGGCGGCTTCCTTGCCTTCCTGCTGAGCGCCGGATTTCTGCTTCTGGCTCAAGGCATCGGACATCTTTTGCATGTTCTGATCCGCCTGGTTCTTGCGGACCGCCTCAGCAAATTTCTGCGCCGCCTCGTTCTGCTCCAGTTTGGCCTCATTGATCAGCTTCTGGAGTTCCTCAGATGAATTCTTCAGCTCCTGCATAGCCTGCGTAACGGCATCTTCCTTTGGGGCCAAGGAAGGCAACTGCTCATTACGGGCGCTGTCGGTAGAACTGTTGGTCTGTTCCTGGCGCTGGAGTATCTGCTCGGCCTGGCGCACCATCGCTTCCATCTTCTGCTCGACCTGCATCCGCTTGAGAAGGGCCAACGTGCGTTCCAGCCGCTCCATCAGCTCCTGCTGCGACATCTGGAAATCCTTCATCGCCTGTTGGAGTTTCTGGGGATCCATGTTCTTGAGCGCATCCATCAGCTTCCGCTGCGCCTCTTTCATCTCGGGCGTCGCCACTTCCTCGAACAGCTTCTGAATCTGCGCCATTTTCTCCATGATCTCGCGGCTCATAAGGGAGTTTTCTTGCAGCTTCTCCAGCGAAGAATCCATCTTCTGAGCCATACGCTGGATGTTCTCCATCATCTCGGCGTTCTTGCCCGCAATGGACTCCAGCTCTTTTTGCTGCTGCCAGTCATTCTTCTTGGCGTCGCGGGACTGGCTGTCCAGTTTGCGGACCGCCGCTTTCAGCCGCTCCACCAGCTCTTTGCCCGTTTGCAGGAGCTGTTCCGTCTGATTTACCCGCTCGGAGTTGTCGCGGTCGGACTCTGCTATCAACTCCTCAAGCGAGGGGAGCCGCGCGATGAAGGACCGGGACTTGGTCACCTTGGGTCCGGAGATACGGTCGTTGTCCGCCACCTCGAAATAGTAGGTGACATAATCGCCGGGGAACAACGCCAATTGGTCCATGTCCCAGTTGAGTTCCACGTCCCCTTCGGTTTTAATCCGCTCGCTGTAATGGAGTACCGCCACGTGCTCCTCCGATGTGCGCCCCTGGGAAGAGACAGTAAACTTCATGACCAGTGAAGAAAAGCCGTAATCATCGGCAATGTGCACCTTCAGCGGGAGGATCATCTCATCGGTCAGGTTCGCATCGAATCCCGGCCGCAACACGTCGACGGTCGGGTACTCGTCAGGAATAGCGGTGACATAGTATTCAATTGGGTCTGGGTTCGTCTCCTGGAGTCGATCCAGAAGGCGCACGTGGTACGAGCGTGACTTGTCGACCACCAGTGAGCCATCGGCGTTCTTGCCGGCGACCGCCAGTAGCTGGCGACTGGAATCGGAGAACGTCAGTTCCACCCGTTCGACCGGCAGATTGGTTTCCACTTTCAGATTGACACGCGTGCCCACGACGGCAGAAAATGAGCCGTTGTTTTCCGAAATAGTCTGCGGCGAAAGTCCGGTGTAGCTCGGATAGAACAGCGATAGGGAGATGTTGTTAACTCTCGGGCGGTCCACGACATCCACTCGCTGCACGTCGGTCTTCACCCGACCGGCCTCCACGTAGTAGTCAAACGACTTGTTGATCTGTCGGATGGTCAGACCGATGCCAAGCGAATCTCCGGTCGACACCGCCTGGCGTCGTATGGTCCTGAGATCGAAGGGGGACTGCTGCCAGCTTCCCCCGGCAAACCGAAAGTAGAGCGTGGCGTTCTCCGGCAGTCGTTGGCCGAAAATCGAAGCCCCTATCGTGATGTCTTTGTATTTGATCCACTCGGTCGAGCCGGGGGTCGCCACCACCTTGTAGCCAAGCGGTGGGGCGATCTCGGTAGTCGGATTCGAGAACACTTCATAGGAGTAACTGAAGAATCCCGGGAAAAGGACCAGCAATGCCAGACCCGCCAGCGCCGCTACCGCCATCAACCGCCCGGTCTTCAGAACCGGATGGAAGCTGACCACCTCGTTGAGGTTTAACAGTCCCGCCTGTTCGATTGCCTGTCGTTCGGTAAATGCGATCAGTTCTTCGGAATAGCCGGGCCTATGTTCGGTGCGAGCGAATTGCACGGCGGCGATCAGACGCCCCTTGAGATCGGGGTGTTTCTCTTCGAGCGCCAGAGCTACCTGGTCGATGTTACCCCCGAACAGACGGCGCAGGGCATAGCTGACAAAGAAATAGGCCGACGCGCCCACCGCACCAAGCAGCAACACCACTTTGAACCACACTGGCAGTACCATAACATTGGCGACAAGTGACAGGAGTATCCAAACGGCCAAAGCGGCGGAGCCGGTAGCGAGGAGCCCTGCCGAAAAGAGAACCAGCCGTTGCCGAATGAGGACGGCCCGAAGGTGTCCCAGCAGTGATGAACTCGAGGTGATCCTGGTCATGCGGTCATCCTTACAGCAAAATCGTCATATTCGGCCCGGGTGATTCAGCGAGTATTCTAATATAACAACGCATACGTCAGCAGGTTCAGCCCCATCCGCATTGCTTCCGCCCGCTTGTCGGGCGGGTCGTTATGCACCTGCGGGTCCTCCCACCCATCCCCTATATCGGACTCTACCAGAAAATAGAGCACAACCCGACCGTTGATGATGGTCGCATATCCGCGTGGCGGCTTGTTATCGTGCTCATGGATTTTGGGCGGCCCGGCCGGGAAATCATAGAAACTGTGGTAAAGTGCGTGGGAAAACGGCAACTCCACCACTTCGCGCTCCGGAAACAGCGAGGCCATCTCTTGCCGGAAGCTCTTGTCCATGCCATAGGAATCGTTCACGAACAAGAACCCTCCCGCCTGCAGGTACTGCCGCAACCGTTCCTTCTCATCCGGCGAGAACTTGATAATGCCGTGTCCGGTGGCGAACAGGAAAGGGTACTTGAACAGGTCCGGATCGTTGACGGTTACCTGGTATTCCATGGTGTCCACCGCAAAATCCGTGTTGTCCCGTACGAACTTCAGGAAATTGGGGATCGCCGACCCGCCCCAGTACCAGTCGCCTCCGCCGGAGTAATGCAGTCGGGCGACCCTGACAGCCGATGGATTCTGGTTTAACCTGGGGGCCTGGTAATTGGGTGGAGCGCCGGGCAATACAGGCAGGATGTCCCCTGTCCTCTGCTGGGCACAAGCAGTTGCAACCAGCACCGACACCAGAACCGTCGACTTCCAGAGTATAGGACACAACTTCCCCATATGCATAATATACACCCGAACTCCCCTTTTTGGCTGAGAAAAGGGGCCGGATCCTCAGCGAATCCGGCCCGTTTAATACAATTTCGCCTCACGATTGCACGGGCGGCGCCAAACAGTTCACTATCCGCTACTTGAATCGGCGGGGTCTGCGTGCCTCCCATTCGACGACAATCGGGCTGGCGACAAAGATCGAGCTGTAGGTTCCAACGATCACGCCCATGACCATAGCCAGTGAGAAGCTCCGAAGCACCGGTCCGCCAAACAGGAACAGGATAAGCACGACAATCATAACCGTCATGGCAGTATTAATCGTCCGAGAAAGCGTCTCATTGATCGAGCGGTTGACCGACGGAACGAATTCCGCCTTGCTCCGGTATTTCTTGAGATTCTCGCGGATTCGATCGTATACGACCACCGTGTCGGTGAGTGAATAACCGGCCAGAGTCAGCAACGCGGTAACCACCAACAGATCGAACTCGACGCCGATCAGCCAGAAGATGCCGAGGACCGCCAGGACGTCGTGAAAGGTTGCTACTGTTGCGGCCACACCCGCTCGGAAATCGAACCGGAAGGCGATATAGATCAGAATCCCGATGAGCGATAACAGTACCGCCCAGCGGGCATCGCGGCGCAGTGTTTCTCCAACCGCCGGGCCGATAATGTGTTCGGAATCGGTAGTGAACTGGTTGCCGGCGAATTTCGTGGCCAGAAGGTCACCGATCACTTTCACCCGTTCTTTCCCCTCGGATTCCGTCTCCGGGCGCTTCGTCTTGATAATGAACGCGTTGGGATGGGTGAAATCCGTCATTTCATTCACGATCGCATCGGGGAACGTAACAATAAGGGCACCCCGCAGGTCGGCGATATTGACCGGCTGGGCAAAATGCCCCTGCACCATGACACCGCCGGCAAAATCGATTCCCATCGGCGCTTTGCCGAGGCTGATCATGAGAAACGCCGTCAGCCCCAGGAGTACCAGGACAGAGGAGAAACCAAACGCGATCTTCCGTTTCCCGATAAAGTCTATATTCGGTACACCAATCAGTGAAAACATGTCTATCCTCGCTCCTTAGATACTCAGCGTTTCATACTGTTTACGGATGTCGAACATCGCCTTGGTAATGACGTACGCCGTGTACAGCGAGATCGTTACACCCCAGAATAATGTTACCGCAAACCCCTTGATCGGTCCTGACCCCAGAAGGAAAAGTGCTCCGGCCGTGATCAGTGTAGTCACGTGCGAATCGACGATGGTCACCCAGGCCCGGTGGTAGCCGGCCTCAATCGAGGCACGCACCGTCTTGCCGGTGCGCATCTCCTCGCGGATTCGCTCGAATATCAGGATGTTCGAATCAACCGAAATACCGATGGTAAGAATGATTCCGGCTATACCGGGCATCGTAAGCGTGGCGCCCAGCGCCGCCAGGATCGCCATCAGGAAGAACACGTTGAATAACAGGCCGATATCGGCAATGAGGCCGGAGATCCGATAATAAAAGGCGATATACGCCAGCACCACGAGCAGCCCGAACAACGACGAATAGAACCCCTTCTTGATCGAGTCCGAACCGAGCGTTGCACCTACTACGTTCTTCTCAATGATTTCGACCGGGGCCGGCAGGGCACCCGCTTTGAGGACGATCTCCATATTGCGGGCTTCATCGAAGGTCGCGGATCCCCCCATCTCGATCTGACCACTGTTGCGGATCTTGGAATTGATCGTCGGCGCCGATTCGACTTTGTCGTCGAGCACGATTGCCAGCGGCTTATCGATATTGGAGCCGGTCAACTGCGCAAACCGCGCCGCACCATCGCTGGAAAGTTTGAAGTTGACGGCGAAACCACCCATGTTCTCGCGGCCAAGCGATATCCCCTGGAGAAACCGCCCTTCGAACTGGACTTTGCGTTTCAGAAGATACAGATCGAACACTTCAAGACTCTGACGAATCTCCGAACGGGTAGACCAGGCAAACTGGACGTCGGGCGGAATCTGCGCTTTGACCTGCGGAAGGTCGAGCCATCGTGCGACCTGCGCTTTGTCTTTGGCCGCCACTGCCCATCCGGGCCACTGAGCGCCGGTGCGCGGCGTCACCAGGAATTGCTCCAGGCGGGTCGTAAACGGTTCTGTCTCGGAGTCGAGGCCGGCATTCTCGTCGAAATCGTACTTGCCGGCTGTGTCTGCTTTGGCAGTATCCTTCATGAGTTGCGCCAGCACATCTTCCGAGCCGGTCGTATCTGCACCCTTCGACGCAGTGGTTGTCGAACTCGAAGCAGTCGTGGCTGCAGCGCCGCTTTTTGATTTCTCGTACGCTGCTACCGCCGTATCAATACGCGCCAGGATGAGATTGGCATTATCCATAGTCTCCAGCAACTTGAACTGGAGTAGTGCCGTCTGGCCGATCAGCTCCTCGGCACGGGCCGCATCGGTGTAACCGGGAAGATCCACGATGATACGGTCTGCCCCCTGTTTTTGAATGATCGGCTCAGCGACGCCGAGCCCGTCGATACGGGCGCGAAGTACTGAGATCGCCCGATCAACGGCCCCTTCTTTGGCAGCCTTGTCCAACTCTTCCGTCTTCACACGGAGTACGACGTGGATCCCACCCTGCAGATCCAGACCGAGCCGGATCGCCTTCTGCTGCAAGCGGGTCAATCCGCCCGGTTCCTTGTCATCCAGGGCCTTCTTGTCGGCATCGCTCATGGTCCACAGCTTGAAGGTGTTCCAGAACGCAACCAGGGCAAGGATCACCAGCGCTGCGGTGAGCACCATGCGCCATTTTTGAGACATATCATAATCCTCTCGAATAACGATTAAATACTATGTTGACTGCTGAATGAGTTGCCCGAATGAACGGGCGCCCTCCGAAAGAGGGCGGGTACAGTTAGCTGGTACCGGACGGCTTGGCGCCAACCAGAGTGAACTGGCGGCCAGCCTCAGTGGAGATCAGGCAGATGCTGCTCTGGAGCTCCCGCGGACCATGAGCCGGAGCGTCCGTCGACACAACTTCGAATGCCGCCGGTTTTGGGGATTCGGGAAGCTTCTTGTCATTCTGGCTCTGATTGACATATGGAATCGAGAAACAGGCCACCTGATGGGTGGTTGGTTTCCCCTTGGGTGTCATGTTATTCCGCGGCTGTTCCACCGAAGGCGTACCGGGGGTCAGCACGACCCCGTCAACCACCGGTATTGGCTCCGGTTTGACAACTACGCCGTACGATTCCGGCCGTGATGCCCAACCGGCTGTCGAAACGGTCAGGGCTGCCACGATGACGGCTACCGCCGATCCATGCGCGACATTGACGAGATGTTTGATGATCTTGCTCTTCATGCGATTTGGCCGAATATACCTGACGAAATCGGCAAGTCAACGTCCTTTTTCCAGCAGTCCTTGACACGCTACTCTCTGTTTCCTACTATAAGCTGATGTCAGGTCGCGACATGGATAACAACTGCTCACGGATTGAACAGCTTCTTCGGGAGTCCCTGATGAAACTCTTACAATATAGTCTTACTGCCCTTGTGGCCGTAACGGTCATCGTTCTTGCATTCGTAGTGGCGCCAGTCGCAGCCGATGAAACCTATCGCCTGCCCAACGGCATGGAAGTCATTCTCAAGCCGAACCACAGCGCGCCCATGGTCGCCAGTCTCGTCTTTGTCCGCTCCGGCAGCAAATACGAGAGCACATACGAAAACGGCATTACGCATTTCCTCGAGCATTTGCTGTTCGACGGCACCACGCATCTCACTCGACAGCAACTCGATCAGTCGATCCGGGACCTGGGTGGCTACATCAACGCTTTCACCCAGAAAGACCTCACCGGATATCTGGTCCTCCTGCCCCGGCAATATGCCGATTACGGCATGGCCGTGCAGGCTGACATGCTCTTCAATTCCGTTTTTCCGGATTCGGAGTTGGTCAAGGAACGGAATGTCGTAATCGAAGAGATCAAGCGGGATACCGATGCGCCCGGATCCGCGGCCGATGATTTCTTCACGCAGAAAGCGTATGCCGGCACCGATTACAGTCGCCCGGTACTCGGATACAAAGCGTTTATCGAGAATATCCCGCGCGCCGCTGTTGTCGCCTATTGGAAGAAGTACTATGTACCGTCGAATATGACCGCCATGATAATCGGCGATTTCGAACCTTCCGAAATGAAGCGAACGGTGGCCTCCATCCTCGGTGATATCCCTGCTGCCCTTTCCGGCACTCCGACGGAAACTCGTCCGGTGACGACTGGTGACGTACTGACCGGCCAACACCGATTTGACACCGCGGCCGCCGTCACATCGACCTACGTTAACTTCTCTTTTGCCGCTCCTCCCTTCGGCGACTCCGCGTATCTCCCCTTTGACCTGCTCACGCAGTATCTGTCGCTCGATGAGGTCTCGCCTCTCCTGAAAGCACTCAAGGGAGGGGCCGACCCACTCGCAACGGAGGTCTCGGTCTCGCTTGGCACCTACGACGGATTCTCCCGTCTGGACATATCTGCAATCTCCGAGAAGTCTGACAACAGCGACAGCATTTGCAGGTTGATCATCTCGACCGTAGAGCGTCTGGCGGAGTTGGAACCGGATGAACAAGCGCTTGCCGGTATCAAAACGTCGTTACTTTGTGAGGAGATATATAACTCGGAGAAGCTGCACTATTATGGCTTCATGATCGCCCCGCGCCTGATGACGGCCGGCTGGTCGTTCATTCAACAGTATCCTGAGCTGTTGAGCCACGTGACCTGGGCCGAATGCCGGATGGCTGCCCGAAACTGGTTGTCCAAACCCAACTACATAGCCACGGTGGTTCGACCGCCGCGTGACTCGGCCGAGCCTCAGTACACTCCAACAGGCTTGACCGCCGAACAGGTCACCGAACATTTCGCCAAGGTGTCGTTCCCGGAATTTGATCTCACGACCGGCGTTCCGCTCGTGATTCCCTCTACTGAATCGGTCGGACTCGAATATACTGATCGGTCACAATACTGCCGCGAGGCCTTACCCAACGGCCTGACGGTTATCGTTAAGTCGAATCCAGACAGCCGCGTGTTTGCGGTAGATGTCCTGGGCCGAGACCGATCAGCCAATGAACCGCCCGACAAGACTGGTATTTCTGATTTCGTCAACCGCTGCCTGGAAAAAGGAACCCTGACCCGATCGGCGGCCGAGCTGTCGACGGCTCTTTCCCGGATAGGCGCCAATCTTACGCTGTATGACAATCCATTCATTCCCTACGACGACCGCTATACGACACCCCAGTTCACGTTCGTCAAGTTCGAGACAATTGACACCTTCGCGCGCGAGGGTTTCGCTCTCTTGTCCGAACTGCTCTTGCGTCCGTCGTTCGACAGTGTTGAAGTCGAGAAGGTCCGCAAAGGGATGCTGGGAACACTTATGCGCGAAGCCGGCTCGCCGGGGCCGGTAGCGCGGGGATTATATTATCGCACGATGTTTGGCGATGGCGCCTACGCACATCCGATCATGGGCACACCTGAGACGATCAATTCGATCTCGGTCGATGATTTGCGCAAGTACCATGCGCACTTCTATGCGCCCAACAACACGGTTCTTGTTGCGACTACCAATCTCGACACCGCCGCAGTCATGGGCTGGGTCCGGGAATCGTTCGGCGCCCTGCCCCGGGATGCCGCCCCATATGTGCGACCAGCCGCGCCAGTTGATGTCGATACGACACGAACCGCGCACACCGACCTCTCCAAAGCACAAATGAGCATCTATCTGGGGCGCCCGTTGCCGGGGGCAACATCCGACGAAGCGGTGGCGCTTGAAGTGGCTACTTCCATTCTGTCGGACAGACTGTACAACACACTCAGGGAAAAGCAGGGGCTGGCCTATTCGGTCGGCGCATCCATTATGCTCGATTCAGCCTTCGGATGGTATACCTGCTCGATGGGCACAGGCGCCGACAAGTACGAACAGGCCATCGCTGGCATTCTGCTACAGATCGACAAGCTGCGTCTCGACGGTCCGTCAACCGACGAAGTGCGCAAAGCCCGGAACCAGATCTGGGGCCGCCTGATGAGCGCCAAGTTATCACGTATCAACCAATCGTACTACCTGGCTGTCGACGAGTACCTTGGCCGTCGCCCCGGCCACGATGCTGATTACGTGCGGGAACTGGCACAAGTTACTCCCCAGTCGGTGCAACAGGTGATGTCGAAGTACTTTCGCACGGATGCTTATGTGTTAGCGACCGCCGGCAAGAAGCAGCCGTAATGCATGGCTGCTGACGTGGCGGGCATGACGACATCGTCGCGCTGAAGTGAACTTGTCATTCCTGGTCACGGCGCGGCAGCGGAATCTGCAGTAGTCGGATCTTCTTGAGTAAATTGGATCGGTCGACACCAAGGGTCTTGGCGGCCGCCGCCACGTTCTGATTTGACGCTGCGAGTGCTTCGACAATCAGTGAGCGTTCGAAATTGCGAACCCGCAGGCCAAGCGTGCGTGCTTCACCCATGCCGTTCATGGTTCCCTGGTTCAGCAGCTTGGCGACATCCTCCCCAAACACAACCTCCGATTCGCACAGCACGATAAGCGACTCCACCACGTCCACGAGCTGTCGAACATTCCCCGGCCAATCATAGCCAAGGCATACGTCGATCGCGGAGGCATCGAATAGCTTGGGCGGCAGCCCCTGTTCGACCGTGAACCGGCCGGAGAAACGCGCTACGAGAAGCGGGATATCTTCCTTGCGCTCGCGCAGGGGCGGCAGCGAGATGGTCACCCCCTTGAGTCGATAGTACAAATCTTCACGGAACTTCCCCTGCTTCGTCAGTTGCGCCAGATCACGATGCGTGGCGCAGAGGATACGCACATTCGACCGTTTCAACTCGGGCGAACCGATCTTCTGGTATTCGCCGGTCTCCAGAACACGGAGAAGCTTCGCCTGCGTAGCGGGATCGAGGTCGCCGATCTCATCGAGAAACACCGTGCCGCCATCGGCATACTCGAACAGTCCCACGCGGTCGGAGAACGCGCTGGTATACGCGCCGCGCAGACTGCCGAACAGCTCTGCGGCCATCAGGTCCGAAGCCTGTTCTTCACAATTGAGGATGGCGAACTGCTTCTCTTTCCTTCGGCTGTGGGCGTGAATTGCGCGCGCCACCAGTTCCTTGCCGGTGCCGGTTTCCCCCAGGATCATAACCTTATTGTCGGAAGCGGCAATTTTGCGAATCGTATTGAACACCTCCTGCATTACACTGGAGGTCGCAAATATGCCGTAGTCGGATGCCGCCGATTCGCTGAGCTCGGTTCGCTCGGTGCGGAGATTGAACGAATCCACCGCATTGCGCACCGACCGCATTAACTGGGGTATCGAACGCCCTTTCTGCACGTAATCGAACGGATGTTCCGAGCTGTCGATATCGCTTTCGTCGTATTCTCCGGGGTAGCCGGTGTGAAATATGATGGGAGCCACCGGCCGGAATTCCCGGATCCGCCGTGCCGCCTGAAGGCCATCCATGCCGGCCATTTTGATGTCCATGACGACAGCGGCGATTTCGGTTCCTTCCCGAGACTTCGCCACGGCCGCCTCTCCTGAATCGGCGAGTATCACCTCGTAGTCGTCCGAAAACAGCCCCGCGAGCATTTCCAATACACGTGGATCGTCATCCACTACGAGAATCGTTCGGCACGATCTGCCCGTCATTGTTGCTCCCGATGATAGCTCATGCAGTCGGCACCCGTCCGTCCGGTGACGACACTTTCATGCGAACCACGAACCGTGTCCATTGCCCTGGCTCGCTTGAGACGTCGATACTGCCGCCGTACAGCTCCACTATGCGCTTGGCGATGGCCAGTCCCAAGCCGTTCCCCTTGCTCGGTTTCGTCGAGAAGAAAGTATCGAACACACGCGGAAGGTCACTAGCGGAAATGCCGCACCCGTTATCGGTGACGCTTACCAGCACCTGACCTGCCTCGTGCTTCGCCTCGATGACAATACGCGGGTCCGGACACTCTGTCAAGGCATCGAGGCTATTGAGCACCAGGTTATTGAAGACCATATACAACTGGCGGTGATTCGACTGGACCCAAGGGCCACCGTCACCAGGCATCTCAATGGCCACCTGCTGTTCTTGTATGCGCATATGGTTTGCCTGGAATACCTCCGCAACAACCTTGCACAGGTCCACCGTCTCAAGCGCGGCTTCCGTATCCAGCTTTGTGTACTGCGAGATCAGCTCCGTCACGCCGATGGCGCGCGCCACTGCCTCCACGGCGGTCCTGGCAAACCGGTCGGATTGCATACTGTCCGGTACCGTCGGCGCCTTCTTCGCGAGCATCTTGTACAGCGCCGCCTCGGCGGGAAACAGTGCGTTTCGTATTTCGTGGGCGAATCCGCCGGCGATGTCGCGCGCCTGCCGGTACTTCTCCTGTGCCACTATTGTAGCCTGGGCCGCTTTGAGCGCCTGGTGAGTTCGTTCAAGTTCTTCTTTTTGCTGCGTGATAAGACGCGCGCTGGCCTTCGCCCGATAGCGAAAATAGTTGAGCAGCACCAGCGCCACAACCAGCCCTGACAGGGTCATGAGAATGGGTGTTTGATAGTTCACGTAGATCACTGTCAGCATTTCCACGATCCCGCGTCTTTGAAAAGATCCAACCACATAATTATTCGGGCCTGAAAACAAGAACACGCTCGTCTTGCCTGCCGAATCCAGGTAAAGGGACTGAACTTCAGAGACATTGATCGGAATAGCGGCCAGTTGGTCGAACTCCGTGGTAAAAATCCCGCTTTGGAAGATCAGCACTGGTTCATCAATGCCGGAAACCCGGAATTCGCCCATGAATTTCCCTAGTGACGCCGTGTCAGTGACCGCCAGCAGGTTAAGGGCGGTATCGTAGATCTCGACGCGACTCCAGGCAGGCATCAGCCATATGGCCTGCTGCGGAGGGCGCCCATACTCGCGACTCCACAGGTCATCGGCCGCGCCATTGACCCGCAGGCTCCGGAGCGCCCGCCCATGCCGGTCGATCTTCGTTAATATGGAACGGCCGGGGACGAACGTCTCGCTATCCGAACTCTCGTAGTCCACATTATGCCCCACGTAAAAGTACTCGTGAGATTCTCCCCGCCGAAGCATGGGGGTGGATGCCCGGTGCACGACCGTGCGGCAGAACGTGATCTCGCCGCGAGCATTCACCACTGCGAGTTGGCCTATATTATCGTCGAAGACGCTGTCGGTGAGACCGATCGCTTGTCGACTGGTGCAGAAGATCACTCCGGGATCGATAGAATCCCGCAGGTTCATGAAGTTGTACCACAGCACGGGAGTCGCCACTGGGACCGACCATTCGACCCGCCGTGCCTCCATATCGACACAATATACACCCCGGGGGTCGCCTGGACGCGGCGAGTACATGTAGACAAACACCTCACATTGCCCGTCGTAGTCATAGTCTTCGGCCAGCAGCATGAGCATCCGCGGCTCGCCGGCGCCGCCGGTATGACGCGACAGCGAACAAAGAAAAATGCTGTCCATCGTCCCGGTCTCCGGATAGAGCCGTATCACCCATGCTGAGTCCTCGCCAAGCATGGCAGCCGCCACTTCATTCTGGCCGGTTCTGGAATCACGATACGCTAAGACATCTGTGACCGGCAAAGGGATACGAACCTGGCTTTTCACTCTCCAGGGATATTCTATATTGGACGCAATGGCTGCCGCTTCGGGAGAACCATACGGATTGAGAACGGCCACCATCCTGGCCGGCGACTCCCCTACATGCCCGACCTTCAAAACGTGGGCAGGACGAATCGTAGCGGCACGACCTATCCCTTCCTCACGGGTAAACACAACATCGAGCGTGTACGGTAGCCAGGTATCGTCATAGGCGTATCTTATGTGAAGCCGTTCAACCGCCGCTGTGTCAACGGTCCACAAGAACAACAACGCAAGAAGAGTTATGAAGAATGGGCGAAGATGGATGCGAGAGTACCGATTCATCTTTGACTCGCTGACACGTGAACGGGCGAGCCTGGCTGAAGTATGACGAATACGCACATCGAGCCGACTCACTTTCAAGAAAGGGCTAACCTTTCGGAGAATTCTTCAACCCCAGCCCGATACGGGCTGCCGGCAACAACGTCTTGCGATGTACCACGTGGAATATCAGCGCCAGCACTACATAAGCCGCGGCGACCTCCATTCGGATATGCGAAACGACCAACTGCAATGTGAACAGCACCACCAGCAGAACCCCTTCCCAGCGGTTCAATCGTAGGTTCACGAGTACCGCGACCGCAAACAACGATTGAGCGGCCGTCAGATACAACTCATGGTCTTGCAGTTCATCAAGCGGGAATGGCTTGATCGCGCCACCGGCGATTGCGTACACCAACGGAATCGTGCCGACCAGAAGGGTCCATTGATTGACTTTGGATGAAATCAGGGCCTTTAGAGCAGAACCTGCGGCGCCACGCAGTGTCCATGTCGCCGCAACGATGAACTCGGGAGACTCGGATGCTATCGGCGCCAGCCATTGTACAAGCAGAAACTCCTGAATTCCCAACGCCCGTCCCGTTCCGAGAAGTGACTCCGCGAACGGCTCCGCTACAAAGAAGATCACTGCTCCTGCATACAAGAACATGATCGCTGTCGTTATGCGGCGAGGCACTGTTCTCAGATTAGCCACAATCTTCACCGGCCCCACCAGTTCCGGCTCGTGCGACTCCATCTGCGCCGCCCGACGCGTGTACAGAATGAACAGGGTCACCAGGATCACGGTGTCGATCAGGTTGAGACTCCCCTTGAGCGGAATGGTGAACGAGTACAAGGTCGCCATCGCCAGATAGAAGATCTCCACACGCTGGGACTCATCCAGCACCAGTTCCTTCTTCTTCGTCACCATGACATACAGGAACAGGATGAACGGCCACCCCAGGCCGACCAGCAGACGGTTCGCCCCGGTCATATTGGCAATGGCATAGTGTGACTGCGTGGGGTCATGGGCCGATTTCCAGGTGAACACGAAATCCACCGCGTACTCCGGGAGCACCGCGATAAGCGCGAGAATCGCCACCGCCAGGGATTCTGAGATATCGATCTGCGCCGCCTCTGCCGCCCACGACAGAATGAACGCCCCTCCGAATATTGCGATGCCAAACAAGAACACGCCCAGCACCGGACCGACATGAGCATGCGTGGCGCCCGTGATAAGACCCGGGACAGTTATGATGAGCGCGAACAGCAGAATGAGATACAAATACGGATCGATGTCATACGAGCGATCGCGAGATCTCATGGGCGGAATCTCCCTCGAGTAACTATCAATGTCCAGTCTTCAACCACGGATCACCATGCTGACAATGTCTTTTCGCAAAAGCACCCCCACCAGCATGTCTCCTGAAACTACGAACACCCGCCGCACATCCTTGAATATCATCATGGCTGCCACCTCCACGATACGCGTCTCCGGGCTGGTGACCTCGTAATCATCCCGATAGAGCTGCGAGACCTTTATCTTGTCCTCTTGTTTGAGCAGCTCCTCGAACGGCTCCACGTTCATGGTGTAGTTGATGTTTGAGACCAGCGCGTGGTAGTCTGGAAGCGCCGCTTTGATCAGATCCCGGTCATTGATAACCCCCACCAGCTTGCCGTTAGTGTCCACCACCGCCAGGGCCGAAAGCCTGTGTCGGAACATCTGATTGGCCACCTCGCGGAGTGTGTCATCTGGCGTCACTGAGGCCACCTTGTGGCGCATCACATCCTTCACCAGCAGTTCTTTGTCGACGCAGACGTGAGTATCGGCTACCAGTTTAACCAGATCCGCCGGCTGTTCCATCACGAGTATTTTCTCCAGCACGCCGGGCGTTCGCGCCACCCTGGCCAGACCGGACAAAGTCTGCAGATACAGTTTAGCAATGGTCGATGGGGTCAGAAGCAGGCAGACCACGTGCAGCGGAACACGGTCGGCCGTTCTCCCTTCCAGGCCTTCCTTCGACACGCCGATCACGACATACATTTCCCGAACGGCATCGGTGCGCGCATGGGGAAACGCGAAACCGTGACCATACGAGGTGTCCTCGATCTCTTCACGCTCCCGGATCGAACGCAGGACTTCCACGAAGTCGAATGTCACTCCTTCTTCGCGGATCATCTCGAGGAGTTCCACCACCGTCTCCGCCTTGGAGTGAGCCCGCAAGTTCAGATTGATGCGGTGCTCCATGAGCAGATTAGCCAGCTTCACGACCCACCTCGGTTTCCTGCTTCCACTGTAGTCCCTTCTTGTTTCTTATCATCGGCGGCGCCACCACTCCGCCTGAGACCACAAACTTGATCCCGGCTTCCACCGTCATGTCCACAGCCAGCACGTCTTCCAGCGGGATCAGCATCGCCCAACCAGTGAGCGGCGTGGGCGTCGACGGCAGAAACACCGCCACGAACCGACGCAGCTTTCCCTCCAGATTCAATTCCACATACTGTGTTACAAAACAAAGGGTGTATACGCCGTGCCGGGGGTACTCCACCAGCACCACTTCCTTGAACGACCCGGTTGACGACGTGGTGGTGGCCTCGAGCAGTTGTTTTGTCCCGGAATACACCGGGCGGATGAGCGGCACGCGCGCGAGAATGCTGTCCCACAACCGGAGCAATCGGTTGCCGATGTAATTGCGGGTCAGGACCCCGGCAACGATAATCAGGAGAATAGTGGCGGCTACCCCGATCCCAGGCACAGAAAATCCCAACAGCCTGGCCAACAGCGGGCGAAGAATGTTGTCAACCGTCTCGAATAAGAAACGGAGAACGACGTACGTAAGAATCAGCGGCACCACCACCAGGACGCCGCTGACAAAATTCCGCTTGAAGACCGTGCCAACCGTTTGAAACAGGGACATACTGTGACCGGAATTCAGCGCTCCGGCTCGCTGGGAGTATATGCGGCCGTGTTCGCTCTGTCAATCCCAGGTTCAGCGCGGCATGAAGCCGAACGAATACGGAATCGAGGAAGCGAACTCCAGGATCGGGCCCGGATAGAGACCGAACAAGAGTACGCCTGCCAGCCCGATCGCCACGACCAGCGACGCCGGGAATGGGGCGCTCAGCTTGTACGGAGAATCCTCGGCGGCGAAGTACATCGTCTTGATGACATACGCATAGTAGTAGAGCGCAAACACCGAGGTCAGCAGGCCGACCCCCACCGGCCAGTAGAGCCACTGATTGTACGGCGAGGACCCGGCCAGTTTGATGGCCGCGGCGAACACGTAGTATTTCGCCAGGAATCCGGCGAGCGGTGGTATCCCGGCCAGCGACAACAGGAAGATCGCCAGTGACGCCGCCAAGAACGGCGAGCTTTTGGAAAGTCCTGCGTAACTCTTGATCTCGCACGAGCCGGTCTTGTCCTCGAACAACGCCACCACTGCAAACGCCCCCATATTGGCGAACATGTAGGTGAACATGTAGAATCCAACCGATGACAGGCCAAGATCATTCAGCGCCAGCATGCCGATCATGATATACCCGGCCTGAGCAATCGATGAGTACGCCAGCAGCCGCTTGATATTGTGCTGCCGTATCGCCACCACATTGCCGATCACCATCGCCGCAATCGCCAGGATCGACGTCAGCAATCCCCAATCATTAGGGGCCATAACCGGATCCCAGAAGGCAAAGAGACTGGTCAGAAATATTCTGGCAAACGCCACCAATCCGGCCGCTTTCGAGCCTACTGAGAGAAACGCCGCAATCGGCGTCGGCGACCCCTCGTATACGTCCGGCGCCCACTGATGAAACGGCGGTAGAGCGAGCTTGAAGCCTATCCCGGCCGCCGTCAGCACTACCGACAGCACCAGGATGAGGCCGATATTCCCCTGATTGCTCAGTTGGGTAATGGCCAGATTGATGCGGATTTGCATCAGGTCGGTCGTGCCAGCCAGTCCGTAGACGAATGACAGGCCATACAGCAGGAGCGCCGAGGAAAACGCTCCCACGATCAGATACTTGATGCCGGACTCCACCGAACGTTTGTCATCTTTGAAGAACGCCGCCAGAACAAACAGCGGCACCGTGGTCAATTCAAGCCCGATATACAGAGTCAGAAGTTCGCCCGCCGACGCCAGGAACATCATGCCTACCGTCGAGAACAGGATCAGCCCTAAGAACTCGCCGCGGTGATTTACGATCTTGGTCTGCATCACTCCGAACGAGCTCCCGATAGCCATAAACGCCGCGCCGAGGAATATGACCTTGAAGAACACGGCCAGAGGCTCGCTGAAAAACATCATGCCGAACCCTTTGCCGTAATCCGTGACCGAGAGAATCACGCCTGTTATCAGGAGGCCGAACAGCGCCAGATACCCGACCGCCGAGCCGGAACGCCGGCGTGTGACCAGGTCAAACGTGAACACCACCAGCGCCCAGGAAAAGAGAAACAGCTCAGGCAGCATCAAAGTAAGATTCAGATCGGGCAGCTTCGGTTCCATTGCGTTATCGAGCCATCAGCGTGATCAGGTTCTGCAAGGTCGCATTCATCAGGTCGTTGAGTGTCTTGGGGTATACCCCCACCCAAAGCGTGAACACGATGAGCGGCGCCACGGTGATGATCTCGCGAGTGTTGATCTCTGTCAGACCGCCCCACTTGGCGAGGTTGAATTCGCCCAGGAACACCCGTTGCACCATTCGCAGGATGTACGCCGCGCCCAGCACCACACCCAGCACCGAGATCCCCACCAGCCATTTGTTCACCTGGCTGAACGCCCCCAGGAACACCATGAACTCGGACACGAAACCGGACATCCCCGGCAGCCCCAACGAGCCCATGGAGAAAAACACCATGATCGACGTGTAGACCGGAAGTTTCGAGCCAAGGCCGCCGAACGCCGCAATCTCGCGGGTATGAGCCCGGTCATACAGGACGCCCACCAGCAAGAACATAGCCCCTGTCAAGAGTCCGTGCGAGACCATCTGGAACATGCAGCCGGCAATTGCTTGCGCCGATGAGAACGCCGCCAGCGCCAGCATGCAGTACCCCATGTGAGAGACCGAGGAATAGGCCACCAGTTTCTTCAGATCTTTTTGCGCCATCGACACCAGCGCGCCGTAGATGATCGCTATCGCACCCAGCACTGCGATCCAGAATGACAGACTGTGCAGTGCCGAGGGAAACATAGGCCAGCTTACCCGAAGCATGCCGTAGGTCCCCATTTTCAGAAGCACACCGGCAAGAATGACCGAAACCGCCGTGGGCGCCTCGACGTGCGCGTCCGGCAGCCAGGTATGGAACGGCCAGACCGGCACCTTGATGGCAAATGCTACAAAGAAGAAGATGAAACAGACCATCTGAAGCGTGTGCGACAAATTCGGGCTGGTCTGCAGGAGGGTCAGCATATTCAGGGTGTGCGGTTCCGTGGTAAAATACAGGATCAGGATCGATACCAGCATGAAAATCGAGCCGAACAACGTGTACAGGAAGAACTTGATGGCTGCGTATTCCTTCCGCGGTCCGCCCCAGACACCGATAAGGAAATACATCGGCACCAGCATCACTTCCCAGAAAACGTAGAACAGGAAGAAATCAAGCGCCACGAACACGCCCATCATCCCTGCTTCCAACAGCAGGAAGAATGCAAAATACTCTTTGACGCGGTTCTCGATATTGAACGATGCCAGGATAGACAACATACTCAGTAGCCCCGTCAGGAACAGCATCGGCACCGAGATGCCATCGACACCCATGAAATATTGCACGTTGAGCGCCGGAATCCAGTTGTAGGGTCCCTCGACATACGCCATCGCCGACGACCCGGAATAATTGACGAAATAATCCCACGTGATCCAGAACGACGTCAGCATGGGAATGATGCTGAACACGAGCGAGGTCCATCGGATCACCTGCTTGTTCTCCTTAGGGAGAGCCATCACCACCAGCATGCCGAGCAGTGGGATGAAGACGGTCAAGCTGAGTATGCCCATAGCGCTATCTATCTCTTTTCAATCAAAACTACTTATCGTCATCAGTCGACGTCTCGGCCGCGTGCTGCCGCGCCACCAGGCGCGTCAGTATCGCCAGTGTCGGCACGCCGATCACCAGGGCTATTGTCAAAAGCGGCCAGGCCGAAAAGGCCCTAGAGATCTCGAATTTGTACAGACCGACCAGCACGATAATGATCAGTATGAACAGCACGTAGAACTGGACCGCGCCGGACTGAAGCAGCCTGAGTCCGCCGCCCAATTTCTGCACCAGCCAGCCGGAACCGTTGACGGCGCCGTCGATAATCCACTTGTCGAACCACATCTTGATATCTGACCAGACTACCGTCAGCCAGGCGGTGCCGTTAACCGCCCCATCCACCCCTTTGGCGTCAAATCGCCACAGGAAATCCCCCAGGCGCATTACCGGGTCGATCACCGTCTTCTGATACGCCTCGTCGAAATAGTACTTGTTATACAAGAGCGTATAAAGCGGCTTGAACCGCGATGCCACCGCGTCGGGTGACAGCGATCGCTTGTAATACATAGCGTATGCCAGACCAATTCCCGACAGCGCCACCACCGTACCGGTCAGCATGAGCAGGTAGTTGGGTGCGGCGTGGTGCACTTCCTCAAAATACACGAACGACGAGTACCCGTGCGGCAGCCATGGCAGCGCCACCCATCCCGAGACAATCGACAGGACAGCGAGGAATATCAAGGGATAGGTCATGGTCTTTGGAGATTCGTGGGCGTGCTCGAATCGGTGCTGATCACGCGGTTCGCCGAAGAATGTCAGGAATACCAGGCGGAACATGTAGAACGACGTCATGAAGGCGATCAGCAGTGTGAACACGAAAAAGACTGGGTGATGTGAGGTCGTGACAATGATCTCATCTTTGGACCAGAAGCCGGAGAGCGGGAAAATGCCGGCGATCGCCAACGACGCCACTACGAAGGTCCAGCTGGTGGATTTCATTTTCCGGCGAAGGCCCCCCATCTCCTGGATGTCGTTAGTGTGAACCGCGTGGATGACCGAACCGGCCCCAAGGAACAACAGTCCCTTGAAAAACGCGTGTGTCATCAGATGCAGTGTGCCGGCCACATACCCGGCCGAATGATGTCCGTTGGCCGTATCATAGCCGAACAGACCGAGCGCCATGATCATGTAGCCAAGCTGACTGACCGTCGAGTAGGCCAGCACCCGCTTGATGTCATTCTGAACTAGACCGATCGTGGCAGCGATGAACGACGTTATCAAGCCTATCGTGGCGACTACCAGCGATGCCTCTGCCGAACCAACATAGACCGCCATCGCCCGCGCCACCAGATAGACTCCCGCAGCTACCATAGTCGCCGCGTGAATGAGCGCCGACACCGGCGTGGGACCTTCCATGGCATCCGGAAGCCAGACATGCAGCGGGAATTGCGCTGATTTACCGATTGCTCCGCAGAATAGAAACACCGCCGCAACCGTCAGAATCCCCACCGGGATCGCACCGACGCCAACTTTCTCGAACACTTCCTGGAAATTGAACGTCCCGGCCGCCAGTGCAATCGTCAGAAGACCGATGATGAATCCAAAATCACCAATCCGGTTTGTAATGAATGCCTTCTTGCCGGCGTCGGCCGCCGACTTCTTCTCGAACCAGAATCCAATCAGGAAGTAGCTGCAAACGCCGACCAATTCCCAAAATATGAAGATCATGAAGAAATTGTTGGCCAGCACCAGACCCAGCATCGAAAAACAGAAAAGAGACAGATACGCGTAAAACCGGCTGAATCGCGGGTCGTCTTTCATGTACCCCAGCGAGTAGATCTGCACACAGGAGGCGACCGTCGTCACCACCACCAACATGATCGCCGTCAGCGAGTCCACCCAGATGCCGATTTCGAAATTCATAGCGGCAAACGATGTCAGATGGATTGCCGCCTGATACGGTGCCCCGTGACGGACCAGTGTTTCGATCAGGACGACGAGTGACATTACCCAGCCCGCGACAATCGAGCCGATCGACCAGTACGATGACAGCTTTTCGTTCCAGCGGAAAAAGAAGATGATCAGCGTAAACGAAAGCAGCGGTAGCAGCGCGATGATGTACGCAAACTGTGTCATAGCCGTCACCACTTCATGATGCTCACGTTGTCGGAGTCAATCCCGCGCCAGTTGCGGTAAATGAGCAGGACGATCGCCAGGCCGACGGTCGCCTCGGCGGCCGCCACGACTATAATGAACAGCGCGAAAATCTGTCCGGTCAACCCGGCGTTGGCGATATATTTGCTAAAGACGACGAAATTGATATTCGCGGCATTGAACATTAGCTCCAGCGACATGAGGATGCCAATGGTGTTTCGCCGCGTGATGACGCCAAACAGCCCGATAGCGAACAATACAGCCGCCAGGTTCAGATACCAGTTCATTACGATCGTTCCCCTCTCGCCAGCACGATCGCTCCGATCATCGCAGCCAGCATCAGCACGGAGACAATTTCAAACGGCAGCATGAAATCGGTCATGAGCAGTTTGCCTATAGCGAGCGTGTTCTGGTCCGGCAGCGGTGCCGCCTGCTTGTTCCAGATGTGGGTCCCCTCGACGAGGATAAACCCGACGATCACGAACATGAACGAGGCCAGCAGCGCCAGGAGCCAGTTGCGATTAGTCTGGATGATCGCCTTCGAGGCCAACTGCGAAGTGAGCATGACCGAAAAGATCATAAGCGTCGCTACCGCGCCGACATAGATCAACACCTGTACGGCTGCGAGAAATTCGGCATTGAGCAAAATGTAGATGCCGGCCACCCCGGATAACGCCACAATCAGCGCCAGCGCACAGTGGAAAATGTTCTTGAGCGTGACGACCATGATCGAGGACGCCACGATCACGAAACCGAGTATCCAGAACATCAGACCAACATGTGGTTCGGTCATGACGCCGCCTCGCTTCGCTTATCCGGTTCTGATACGGAGGCCGGTTTTTCTGGTGCCGACAGTCCGGGATTCGCAACCGCTGTCTCTGCATGGGGTGTCTCGCCTGCTGCTGATGCCGGCTTCACTACCGGTTTTGGCTCGGCCGGAGCCTTCTTCTTGCGCGTATCCACGTACGGCACGTCTCGCCCCATCTCCTGGAGTTTCTTCACGTCCCAGACCAGGTCTTCTTTACGTATGGTCGAAAACTCGTACTTGGCCGCCATTTTAATCGCCGAGAAATTGCACGCCTCTTCACACAGGCCGCAGAAACAACAGAGTCCGTGATCCACGGTGAACGAATTGAGCGTCCGCTTCTTGGTCACTTCATCGCGCGGGGCATCGATGACGATCGCCCCGGTCGGGCACGCTTTCATGCACAACAGGCAAGAGGTACAGTTGAGTTCGCCGGTCTCCTTGTCGGACAGAAGCACCACGATACCGCGCGAACGCTCCGGCATGGTCCATTTCTCTTCCGGGTACTGGATCGTGACGGCGTGTCTTCCCAGATGCTTGCCGGTGATCTTCATGCCCAGCAGCAGATTCTTGATGTCCTTCAGCAGTCCCATACTACCAATGCCACCCGGCGTATTTGAACCAGCCGGCGAGGATCAGATTGGCAAACGTTACCGGCACCAGAAACTTCCACGAGAACTCCATCAGCTGGTCTACTCGCAGTCGCGGGAAAGTCCAGCGAAACAACATCAGGATAAACACCACAAACATCGATTTGAGCATGAACCAGACCCACGATGGGAGCAACGGGCCATTCCACCCCCCAAGGAACAGTGTCGTGGCGATTGCCGAGACCGTGAACATGTTCACAAACTCGGCCAAAAAGAACATCGCAAACTTCATCCCGGAATACTCGACATTGTACCCGGCCACCAACTCCTGTTCAGCTTCCGGAATATCGAACGGCGTGCGGTTGGTCTCCGCCGTGCCGGTGATCAGGTATGTCAAAAACGCGATCGGTCCAAACGGCACCCTGAATATGAACCAGTTGAAAACGCCATGTCCCTGCTGCGACGTGACAATGTCGACCATCGACAGCGACCCGGTGAACAGGATCACGGTGAGGATCGATGTCAGCATGGGAACTTCATAACTCACTACCTGTGCCGCCGAACGCATCCCGCCCAGGAGCGCGTACTTGTTGTTGGAACCCCAGCCCGCCATAAGAAGCGAGATGATAGTGAACGTCGTGACCGCAATGATATAGAGTACGCCGATGTTCAGATCCGATACGATCAGCCCGTTGCCGAACGGCATCACCACATAGGCCAGAAACGCGGCGACAAAACAGAGAACCGGAGCCCAGAAAAACACCGGCTTGTCGCGGGTATCCACCCGCACATCTTCTTTCTGCAAGAGTTTGACCGCATCCATGATCGTCTGGTACCAGCCGTGCCAGCCGACCCGCATCGGGCCGTACCGCTGCTGAATATGCGCCGAAATCTTCCGCTCCCACCAGACCAGGAACAGCGCCACCAGCGCCAGGAACACAAACACCAGCACGCCAAGCACGGCGTAGCTAATAATACCGACCCACAGCTCCGGCAATCCGGTTTCGACCAACAGCTCATGGAGCCATTGGAAAACGGCAATCAGCTCGCCGCTGGCAATCAGCCCTAACATCAGCGGTCCACCTCCGGCATGATGATATCCAGCGAGGCCATAATCGCCACGATATCGGCAATGAGAAGCCCCTTACCAAGTTCCGGCAGCACCTGCAGATGATTGTACGAGCCCCCGCGCGCTTTCAGACGCAGCGGTTTGTTGGAACCGTCACTCTGCACGTACACCGCCAACTCGCCGCGCGAATTCTCGACGCGGGCGTACACCTCGCCGGCCGGCGGCTTGAAGTTGGGGGATACTTTGGCCTTGATGTCCCCCTCTGGAAGACCATCAAGCGCCTGACTGACGATTCGCAGCGACTGCTTGATCTCCTGCAAACGCTGGATATATCGATCGTAGCAGTCACCATTCGGCTGCGTCGGAATGTCGAAATCGAACCTGTCATATATTGAGTACGGATCGTTCCGCCGAAGATCGTATTTCACCCCGCTGGCGCGGAGCGGCGGACCGGAAACCCCGTACGCTATCGCCAACTCGGGTGACATCACCCCCACCCCTTTGTTACGGACAATCCAGATTGGATTCTCGTTGAGCAGCCCCTCATAATCGGCCATCTTCTCACCAATCGTCTTCACCGCTTCGCGGCATTTCGGGATAAATTGCGGGGGAATATCTCGCGACACGCCGCCAATCCGGATATAGTTGTAGGTGAGACGCTGACCGCAGGTCATTTCAAACAAATCGAGGATCAATTCCCGCTCGCGGAAGCCATAGAGAAACGGTGTGATCGCCCCCAGATCGAGCGCCGTCGTGCCATACCAGAGCAGATGCGAAGCCATGCGATTCAGTTCGAGCATGATGACCCGCAAGTACTCAGCGCGCTCCGGCACCTGTATCTGCGCCAGACGTTCGGCCGCCAGTGCGAAAACATAGTTGCACGACATGGCGGTCACATATTCGAATCGATCCAGGATCGGAATGCACTGCGGGTACGTACGGTTTTCACAGATCTTTTCGAGCGCCCGGTGCAGGTAGCCGATATATGGCTCGATCCTGATCACGCGCTCCCCCTCCATGGTCAACAGCAGTCGACACACCCCGTGTGTCGAAGGGTGGTGCGGCCCCATGTTGACGACAAACTCTTCGGTGCGAATCGCCGACATGCTCAAAACTCCGGCAGCCTGACAAAATCCGGCGCATCCCAGTTCTTGAGCATGGGGTGCCCCTGATTCCAGTCATCGGGCAGGAGGAACCGTTTCAGATTCTCATGGTTGCGAATATCGATGCCGTACAGCTCCCACATCTCCCGCTCGTACCAGTTGGCAGCCGGCCAGATCTCCTGCACCGAATCAACTGCCGCTTGCTCGTATGGCATGATCAGTTTGAAATCGAGCCTGAGATTTTTGGAAACGGAAGCGAGCGAATAGACAATCTCAAACCGCTCGCGGGTATCCACGGCGCCAAGATTGCACAGGAAGTCGAATCTCACATGTTCATCGTCACGAAGAGCCCTCGCGACAGCCAGCAGATCCGCCGGCTTCACTTCGAACATCGGGTCGTACCGACCGGTCTCAAGCGGCTTCAGCATGCCGTCAAAATGACCCGTCACATAGGCCTTGAGTTCTTCCCTAGTCATGCTACTTTTCCTGCCAGTCCAGAAGCTTCTGCTGCTTGATCTTCTTCTGGAGCGTCAGACACCCCTCGAGAAGTGATTCGGGACGAGGCGGACAGCCCGGGATATACACATCCACCGGCACGATATGGTCGATTCCCTTTTCGACAGCATAACTGTCATAATAGAACGGCCCCCCCTTCACCGTGCAGCCACCCATGGCGATGACATACCGGGGCTCCGCCATCTGGTCATACAACTTGCGGAGTCGCGGCGCCATTTTCTTGGTGATCGTCCCGGCCGCTATGATCAGGTCCGACTGTCTTGGCGAGGCGCGGAAGATCATCCCCAGGCGGTCAAAATCATACCGTGAGGCGCCTGTCGCCATAAGTTCTATCGCACAGCAAGCCGTTCCAAATAGCAAGTACCACAGCGACGAGGCCTGACTGTGATGAAGAATACCTTCCAGTGAAGTGGTAACTAACGCGCCTCCTGGAATTTTCTCCGCGTAAACCGGAACCTTCTTGATCAGACCCATTTCAGTGCCCCCTTCTTCCAGGCATAGTAGAGGCCGAACATGAGGATAAGAATGAAGAGGATCATCTCAACGAGCGCATACAGCCCCAACTGACCGAATGCTACAGCCCAGGGGAACAGGAACACCGCCTCGACATCGAACACCACGAAAATGAGCGCAAATATGTAGAACCGGTTGTTGAACTGGATCCAGGAACTCCCCACTGGTTCTTCGGCGCACTCATAATTGACGTTTTTCTCGGGATAGGGGTGATGCGGTCGGATCAGCCGGTTGATGAAGAAGGTAATAAGGACTATTCCTGTCCCCACTACCAGGAAAATCGGGATCGCCAAGAAATCCGACAAATTTACTTCTCTTTTCCGACCCAGTCACATCATGTGACCGAATTCACAATTTTGAGGGTTCAAGAAACCGGCTTTCGGTGGGTTGTCAAGCGCTTTTTTGTTCGCGACAATCACCCAAGTCCTTTTGCCACAAACGGAATGACCGTCACAAAGTTAACAAAAAAGTACACTTTCGACTATCGGTGCGATTGTGGACTAATCACATAAACTATGGTGCTTCTATCCTGTTACCATGACCTCAAATACAGATCTCGGCCGCCACTCGCGACCCTGAATAGCTAATATAATGTAAACGCAGGATTGGGGTAAAAAGAGAGAGCGTTAGTCGAGTCTGCGGATCTTCAGGTACAACCCGATTGCCACGATGGTTATGAACAGCGTCGCCAACCCAAGCCCCTTGCGACGGAAATAGTATTCGTCGATGAGCGATTCCGAATTGGCGCGGACCGTATCCGCCTTCGCCAACCCCTCATTTGCCTTCGGCGCCAGCTTGCTCAGATCAAACGAATGCACAAGGACCCGAGCCTGGATCAGCGCCTGGTCAACTTCCTGCAAGCGGAAATCCTCGTCGGTGGTCATCATCCCCTTGGTACGGGCGTCGGCCAAAATCACCGCCGCCGAATCTCGACGGCTGGACAGCGTACCGAGAGCCGTCACCATCCCTTCGGCGGTAGCGAATCCCTTCGTGCCGTCATCGGCCGAATGGCAGTTGACACAGAGCGCAGGCTCGCTGGTACCGATAAGCGTGTCCCCAGGCGGCACGATGCGATGATTCGAGTGACAGGTCTCGCACATCGGGTAATTGTTCTCCGCGAACCCCTTTTCGTGCGGGGACTGTAGGAACAGTTCGGCCTGAAACGCATGGCAGTTGCCACACACAGCCGACAGGCTGGTGACTCCGGGTGGAGCCGCCCCGTGGTTGCCGTGACAGTCATTGCAGGCCGGCGCGCCGAGGTCCTGTTTTTCAAGCAGCGCATGCCCGTGCACCGACGCCACAAAACCGGCATACTGGTTGGTGGGAATACTGTACTCCGCCATGTACGCACTGTCGGCATGGCACCGGGCGCAGGTCCTGGGTATATTCAGTGGATAGGTGCTGGAATGCGGCATTTTCGCGTCACCAATCTCATGCACCGAATGGCACGACACGCAATTGGCCACCTTGGGGTCTTTTCGCCCAAACAGACGCTGCCCGTGCACCGAGGTTTTGTACTTTTCGAGTTGGTCGGTCGGCAGCGATGGATTGTGATTCCGCATGTACACGGCATCGCTGTGGCAGCGCGCGCAGAATTCCGGTACCTCCAAATGACCCGGAATGCCGCGATACCCCTTCACCTTGCGAACCAGATCCATGTCATCGAGCGACTCGTCTCCACCGTGGCAGTCCACGCAACCAAGCCCCTTCTGAAAATGGACGTCGCGAGTGAACTTGTGGGCGGGACCTTCCGGTTCCTCGACCTCGAAATGACATGTTTCACAATTGCTCTGTCGCTGCCCCAGAATGACCGATGGATAGAGCGGCAACGCAAACAGCACTACGATATAAAACAGCCGTCTCACTTCACCACCTCATTCCAGGATATATCCTGCTATGGTCATACCGATCATGAACAGAAGCACCAGGATACCAAATAGTGTGAACGGGGTCGATGGCTTGCCCCGATGTGCTTTCGTGTTGAGAAATGGGGCCAGCGCCCAGATCAGACCGCCCAGCGTGAATGCGCCTATCCCGACCAGTTCCCCTTCCAGGCCGAACAAATGAGCCGGAAGAAACTTGAGCGCCTGGAACGCAAACATGAAATACCATTCGGGCCGGATCACCGGAGGCGGTGGAGCAAACGGGTCCGCCTTCGTTCCGAGCGGCCAGTGAATCAAGCCGATCCCGTCCGGCAGGAACACCGCCAGCACAGCCAGAATATTCAACACGATCAGCCAGACCAACAGATCCCTGAGAAGAAAATTCGGAAAAAACTTGATGTACTTCTTTTCGCTTTCCGGTTTATCGGTCCAGTCGATCGGCTCGCTCATTCCCTGCCGCTGGATGAACACCAGATGCGCTGTCAGCACCACCGTAAAAATGGCCGGCAGAATGGCCACATGGAGACCGAAGAACCGGCCTATCGTAGCTCCGGTAACTTCTTCTCCTCCCCGCATGATGACGAGCAGATTTTCCCCGATAACCGGTACCGCTCCCGCCATGCCGGTGCCGACACGGGTGGCGAAAAACGCCAGCTCGTTCCACGGCAGGAGATAGCCCGAGAAACCGAATGTCAGCGCCAGTCCGAACAGCACGATCCCGCTCACCCAGGTCAGTTCTCGCGGCTTGCGGTACGAATACTCGAAATAGACGGAAAACATGTGGATGAACACTGCGAATATCATCAGGTTGGCTGACCATGAATGAAGCGCCCGGATCAGCCAGCCAAAGGACACCTCCGATACGATAAAGCGCACCGACTCATAGGCGGAATCGGCACCGGGGCGGTAGTACATCAGCAGAAGTATGCCGGTCACCACCTGGACGATAAACAGAAAGAGGCTGATACCACCAAAATAATACCATATTGAACGACCGTGTCGAGGCACCGACTTGTCCGACATGTAATCGACCAGGGCTTTGATATGGAACCGATCATCCAGCCACTGGAAGGATTTCTGTCCCAGGGTTGACGGCGGCTTGGTGCCGGTGGTTGTCGGCATCAGGCTTTCTCCCGCGATACGAAAATATCTTCGCCGACGACATTGACCGCGAACTGCTCGAGCGGTCTTGGCGGCGGGCCCGAAATATTCCGCCCCGAATAGTCGTACCGACCGTTGTGACACGCACACCACAGAATGCCGAGGTCCGGGCGATTCTGGACGGTACAGTCAAGATGAGTGCACCGAGCCGCCAGCGCCCGAAGTTCTCCCGTGTCGGTGATCAGGATGATCCCCAGGTCCCGACCGAACTTGAACGTCTTGGCTTTCTTGGGGTCCGCTTCAATGTCAGATCGCTTGAACGCGAGCTTAAGTTGCGTAACATTCGCCTCGCCCGAGGCCGGCGGTGTGATGTATTTGATAGTCGGGTAGAGAATGGCGCCCAGAGTTGCCAGGGTTCCGCCACCCAGAAGTAGATTGAGAAAATCGCGTCGGCTCTTCTGCTCCGCCACCACAAATCCTGATTGATTCGGTGTTCGTTTTGCCCGGCAGTATAGTGGGGTGACTCCGGTCTGTCAAATATAATCCAAATTGTCTTTCTTTGGTGGTGATCAACACTGGAACAGCCCAATAACCCATGGCGTTGTATGGGAAAACCAGACTGCACCGGAGATGAAAGTTACGGACAAACACCGGATAGTCATTGTGGGAGGAGGCTTTGGCGGACTGGAAGCTGCCAAGGGACTCAGGAAAGTGGCCGCCCAGGTCACCCTGGTCGACCGACGCAATTTCCACCTGTTTCAGCCGTTGCTTTATCAAGTGGCTACCGGTGGTCTCTCGCCGGGTGACATTTGTTCGCCGCTCCGGTCCATCCTCAAACACCACAAGAATACGCAAGTACTTCTTGGCGAAGTGGTCGATATCGATCCTCGGACTCGGCGGGTGACACTTGGCGACGGTGAGATCCTGTCGTATGACACGCTGGTCCTTGCAACGGGCGCCAGCCACGACTACTTTGGGCAATCGCAGTGGCAGGCAATCGCTCCCGGTCTCAAGAGTATTGAGGATGCACTCGATATCCGCAGTCGTATCTTTCTCGCCTTTGAAACCGCAGAACGGCAGGCCGATGAATCCTGGCGTCGCCAGTGGTTGACGTTTGTTGTCGTTGGCGGTGGCCCGACCGGCGTGGAACTGGCCGGCGCCCTCGGTGAGATCGCCAACGAAACACTCCGGAAGGATTTTCGGCGGATCGACCCACGTGAAGCCCATATCTACGTTATCGAAGGGCGCGACCGGGTGCTCAGCACCTACCCACCCAAACTGTCACAAAAAGCCGCTCGCTCGCTTGGCCGACTCGGTGTCACCGTCATCACCGACAGCTTGGTGACGGCCATTGATGCCACCGGCGTCTCATACCGGTCGGCGGAACTCGATCACCGCATCGATTGCCGCACTGTGCTCTGGAGCGCCGGCGTCAAAGCATCGCATCTGGGACGATTGCTCACCAACGATAGTCCCGCTTACCTTGATAAGGTCGGTCGGGTCAAAGTCACGCCTCACCTGACCGTGCCCGGGCACGAGGAGATATTCGTGATCGGCGACCTCACGGTTGCTTTCGACAGACATGGGCAGATGCTGCCCGGGGTCAGTCCGGTTGCTATGCAACAAGGTCGGTATGTCGCTGGCATTATATCTCGCCGTCTTACGGGGAAATCCGATGCGCGTCCTTTTCGTTATCTCGACAAAGGCTCGATGGCTACCATAGGCCGCGCCGCAGCCGTCGCCGAGATCTTCGGTTTCCGGCTTTGGGGCTACCCGGCCTGGCTGGTCTGGCTCTTTCTGCACCTCATGTATATTGTCGAGTTCGAGAATCGACTGCTCGTGTTCGTCCAATGGGCGTGGAACTATTTGACGAAGAACAGAGGTGCTCGACTCATCACCGGCGAACATCGCCTCCCTCGCCGGGATTGAACCGGCGCTGTTCCACCTGTTGCAGTCCGAATCAGACTGAAACGCTCCCATTTCCGTACTGAAACATCTGTTACCCAAGAAACTGCCCTCGCCTCAGTCGTTGTGGCTGCAATTGCGGCAGTAATCAACTGTCGGACAGTCAGTTATTCGTCCCCTCAATAAAGCGCTTGTCGTTCCCGCAAACAGGCACGGTTCTTTCTATAGTATCCGTTGCCTTGGTCAGCATCTCGCACCGCAACGTGGCGACCCAGGGCGTATCCAGGGGGAGTCTTGAGGGGGACAAGGGCTTCAAAAGGGGGCGAATTGGGGGAAGGACGGTTCTCAGGCGGGGGACGTGAGAATCGAGACAGGGCTCGACATGCCGGGGAGTGCTGTGAAGGCATCGAAAGTCTCACAGCGTCGAGTTGAGAGGGCAGTCTGTCCCAAACAGGTTGCCCTCTTACCTTTGGCCTCAACCGATGCAGGTCTGATTTGTATAAGAAGAAGGTCCTTTTGGACCGGGACGATATGAATCAGAACACGGAACGCATCGTAGTCTATTCCCACCCCGGATCAGTTGAGGCAGAATTCGATCATGCAGCGACTGCTCGGCGTGAAACGATGGTTGTCGTTGGGGTTACCGCTGCCGAGCTCGAAGATACTGCTCCGCAAACCGCTCTTGTTCTGCGTCAGATCGCCTTAGAGCGGACGTATATCGAACACTGTTCAGTCGACCCGGCGCCTGCTGCGCCCCGGCCCGGGTGGCTCTTCGGCTTGTCGCATCGTCTTCGTTTCCTCCTGACCATGCTGAGAAAGCTGCGGTCCGCCGAAACCGTCTGTGTCGTTCCCCTGCCAGACCGTTTCGGCGTCGCTCCAGCCATGATCACGCTGGTTTTCGCCCGGTTCCTTGGCAAATATACCGTGCTCGATTGCACGTCCTACTATATTGAACCTGTGCTCGAAAAATGGCGTCGCCCGTTGGTCCCACTCATGCGGTGCGCTGACCGTATCCTTGTAACTTCCCCGTCGCTGGCCGAACGGATCGGGAAATACGGCCTCGACGCCCTGGGCGTGGGACCTCTTTTGGACAGCGACAGTTTCGAATGCCGTGAGGTTCGTGAAGTCCAGCCAAAGCTCCTCTCGGTTCTGCCGCTGGAACCGTCGATGAACGTGGGTTGTGTGATTCAGGCGTTTCGACTGGTCAAACAGAAATATCCGCGCGCTGAGCTGCTGATCGCGGGTGAGGGCTCTCAAAGAGATGCGCTCGAATCGATCATTGCTGCCGAGCGGATCGGTTCTGTCACATTTATCGGCCACGTCCGACACGACGAAATGGAATGCTTCTTTCAACAGGCGGACTTATGCGTCTGTGGCGCCTCCCGTGACGACCTCCCTTATTCGTTGTTCGAGGCGTTGGCCTCCGGCCTGCCGGTAGTTACTACCGATGCCGGAGCTATCCCTGACTATTTGACCGATGGCCAAACGTGCCTGATGGTGTCACTCAATGATCATGTCGCGATGGCCGAAAAAGTGATCGCTCTGGTCGAGAATCCTGAGCTCACTGCTCGCCTTTCCCGGAATGGCCGCCGCCTTGCCGAACAGTTCTCCTCTGACCGCAAGGGGTCGGACATTCGCCGGCTCTATCGCCGCCCCGCCAACTGACCTCCCCTGCCGCTCGGCGTAGTTTAAGACTTGATGTTCCTCCGGACATCAGGCATACTGGTTTTCCAAACTTCCGGTTCACTGAGCAGTTTATCGCGTGCAACCAAAACGGGGCTGCGGAAATGAAAGTTGTCTGGCTTAAATCAGAGTACCTGTTTCCACCGGACACAGGCGGCAAAACGCGCGCCTATCACCTGCTCAGGCATTTGCACAAACAGATCGATGTTGATTACCTCGGTTTCAGGCCCGCTGCCCAGGACCGCCAGGAACCATCGTGGAAAGAATGCGCCAATCGCGTGCACACGATCCACAAGCCTGAAGAGCAGAAGTCCGGCGCAGCCTTCTACGGGCGTGTGGCCGCCAACCTGGTATCAGCTACTCCGTACTTCGTCAAACGCAATTGCTCGCCAGAGCTGCGGGGCGTCCTGCGCGATCTGGAAACAGGCGGTGTCGACATCGTGGTATGCGACTCCCTCGATATGGCCTGCAACATCGATTTTGCCACCCCGGCCAGGAAAATCCTCTTTCACCCCAGTATCGAAACGAGCCTCTGGCGGCAGCGGTATGAATCCACGACCAGCCTCATGCGCAAGAGCTATTTCAACTATGAGACCAAGCGGATGGCTTCGTTCGAATCCGCCATGTGCAACCGGTTCGATCTGGTAGTGGTGGTGAGCGAGGATGACCGCCTGACTCTGCAGAGCGAGTTCCATGTAAAGGCGCCTATCGAAATCATCCCTGTCGGTGTAGCGTGCGACTATTTTGCGCCACAGCCGTCACGGGCGGTTGTGCCCAAGCGATTGATGTTCTCCGGTTCGCTGGAATTGCTGTCGAATATCGACCAATTGCTGTGGTTTGCCTCCGAAATCCTTCCGCTCATCAAACGTCGCCATCCCGATGTGACCCTGGATATTGTGGGCAAAGATCCTGCCGTGGAGATCATCGCCCTTGGCATGAAAGACGCCTCGATATTTGTCACCGGGTGGGTTGACGATATCAGGCTCTACCTGGCTCAGGCAGATATCTACATCGTTCCGCTCCGAGTTCCCGGCGGCAGGCGCGTCAAAGTGTACGAGGCACTCGCCATGCGCAAACCGGTGGTCGCTACCTCGTACGGTGTCGAGGGACTTCTGCTCAAGCATGGCCGCCACCTCCTGGTGGCGGATACTCCGAGGGATTTCGCCGATGCCGTCTGCGCATTGCTCGATGACCCCCATCAGAAGGCCACATTAGCCGACAACGGGTGGCGTCTCATGAACGAGCAGTTCGATTACTCCATCATGGCCCGCTTGTTCGTGAATCTGCTTCACCGGGTGGCCGCGTCCCCGGCGCGTCCTCGTCGTTGACTGTTTCCCGTTCTTATAGAGGTTGTCCGTTCCCCCCATTGCCTTCTCGGCAAGTCTTGCTTTATATTTCACCATGTTAAAATCCTTCAGCCATTCTGCCCTTAACACGTTTCAGGCCTGCCCGCGCCAGTTCAAGTTCCGCTATATCGACAAGCCCGATGTCCCCGAGATTCTCTCTGCCGATCTGTACCTGGGAAGTAGTGTCCACCTGGTACTGGCGCAATTGTATAAACGAGCCTCCGATGGCGTCCTGTGGCCCTTGCCCGATGCTCAATCAGCCTATCTTGCCGAATGGAACAAGCCGCGACGTGACCTGATCCGAGTCCCACAGGAACATATGACGGTCGACGATTATATCCGGCGCGGTCAGGAGATGTTGAGCGCCTTCTATAAAAGATATCAGCCGTTCAACAATGGCCGTCTGCTGGGAGTCGAGACCAACCTTCGTGCTACGCTGCCGGGCACGCTGTTTCGAATTAACGGCAAAGTCGACCGCCTCTGGCGACGCCCCGATAATGTTGTCGAGATAGCCGACTACAAGACCGGCAACCGGTTCCCCGCCGGTCCCCACGACAAGGGATTTTTCGGTCAGATGGCGTTCTATCAGATACTCGTTCAATGCACCTGGCCACAATTCACGAATATCGAGGTGGTTCAGTATTTCCTCAAACCGCAGGAGATTATCCCATATCGGTTTTCGCCCGAAGAGCTCGACCAGGCTACCGAAGATATTCGTCTGGCGATCAACGATATCCACAACGCCGCGCGACGCGACGATTTCCCCGCAACGGAGGGCAGCCACTGCAACTATTGCGACTACTTCAAGCTCTGCCCCGCCAAGCGCCACGAGTTGCTGCTTGCAGCCGAATCCGGGTCGGACGAAACCGCTGAACAAACTTCCATCCTGACAGCATCACGACTTGCCGACCGCTACATCGCCATCGATGCTCAGATCAAACAATTGGAGGCCGAAAGAGACGCTCTCAGAGACGACGTCATAAGGACCGCGAAGGAGCTTCAACTTGTGAAGCTCAGCGGGCAGGAGGGAGCGGTATCGGTAAAAGTGAGTCTCGATGAAAAGTTCATCGGCAAGTCCAAAGATGCCGACAAATTCGCGGAGCTTTCGTTTCTGGCCAGGCAGTTCCAGCTCGATGATTGCTTTAAGCTGGAAACGAACGCCCTGATGGACCTCTACGAAAAGCAGCGCCTCACTTCGGCGCAGGCCGAGGCGGTCAAACCATTTATTATCACCGAAGAATCCGCACGCGTCTCAATCCACCGCAGGAAGAAGGACCCATCAGAAGACGACAATTGAAGCTTCCGCAGGTTATCAATGAATCAAGCGCGAGTCATTGTGCGCGAAGCGAAGTTGAGCCGTAGGTCGTGGTTCCGAGGTCGCTTCGACCGAGAAACCCGACATTCCATTGGAACTCTGGGACAGGTGGGATAGGCGTAAGTCGGCGTTTCGAGCGGCCTAACGAACCGGAATCGTCAAGCTTTTCGCATTGAACATCGATACGGCACTCCGGCGTTCGACACGAATGGAGCGAGAAACCCGACATTGCATTTGGGGTCAGTGACAGGTGGCCCAGCCGCTTGCGGGTGGGATAGCAGTCGAATGTGAATGCATAGTTCACGCGACCGCATGAAACCACGACCTACAACACTTCCCTCACTTCAACCCCACCATTTCCATCAATCTCCTTACTTCGGAATCTGTCAGCAGCCGCCATTCGCCGAGCCCGAGCCCTTTGGCCTTGATCCCTGCAAAATCCACCCGCCGCAGTTGCTCCACGGCGTGCCCCACCAGCTTACACAACTGCTTCACTTCCCGCTTGCGCCCTTCGGTCAGAGTGAGACGGAGCCGAGTGCTTGTCTTCACGAATCCGAGAATATCGACCGATGCCTTCCCCGTAGCTCCGTCTTCAAGCTTGATGCCGTCTGCGATCCTGACGGCGTCCTCCGACTTGAATTGTCCCTTGACTCGTGCTTCATATACCTTCGGCACCTGGTATTTTGGATGCGCCAGTCGAAACGCCAGGTCACCGTCGTTGGTGAGGATCAAAACCCCTTCGGTGTCAAAATCGAGCCGTCCGACGGGATACACGCGGTGTGGCAGCTTTTTGAGAAACGTCGTTATGGTCTTTCGTCGAAACGGGTCCTTGAGTGTGGTCATGACGTTGGGGGGTTTGTTGAGCACCACGTAGATTTTCCGCTCGACCGGCTTTACCTCAAGACCGTCGACCAGAACCACGTCAGTGCTCTCTTCGATGACCGTACCCACCTTATCGAGCGCCACTCCGTTCACCCGCACCCGCCCCTCCTCGATCAGCGTCTCCGCGCCGCGGCGCGAAGTCACGCCACACAAAGAGAGAAATTTGTTGATACGGATCATGCTCATACCTCCGGGTTCGACTCGGGAAAGTGCGGGAGAATCGCCGAAGCGTGGCTATTTGGTGTCGCGATTGTGTGCTTCGGCGTGGGTGGTCGATTCAAGATCTTCGACTGAGACACGGGCGATCACAGGCTCAGTTCCCGACGCGCTCAGGTCTGTTTCGCCGTGTCTCTCGGTCTCGCCGCTATCTGAATCTGCAGGGACCGGTTCGTAATCGGGTTCATTCATTCGCGCGGCGCGGACCGGGTCAAACGTGCCGTCGGCGATGTTCAATTTCACATCACCGGCCGCCCCTGCCGTATCCGGCAACGCCAGCTCGACCTGTGAGCGCGGCTGCGATGCCGCGATGAGCTCCTCGATCTCGGACATTTTCGGCAGCGCCTCCAGACCGGACAAACCGAAGAACTTCAGGAACTCATCGGTCGTCCCGTACTGAAGCGGTTTGCCGACCGTGGATGCTCGGCCAACAATCGTGATGATGTTCTTCTCCATAAGCGTCTGGATCACGCCGTCAGCCGCCACGCCCCGGATGTGCTCAATCTCAGCCCTCGTCACCGGCTGCCGATAGGCGATTATGGCAAGCGTCTCCAACGCTGCCCGGGTCAGGCGCATCTTCCGCCGACGCGTGAACAGCTCCTCAACGTACCCGATGTAATCCGGCAAAATATGGAACTGATAGCCGCCCGCAATCTCGCGAATGCGAAACGATGAGCCCGCCTCCATGTAACGATTGTTGAGCGTGGCGATTGCCTCGTTCACCAGTGACGGCGTGGCGTCCTCAAGCAACTGCGTGATACGCCGTACCGGCAGCGGTTCCGGTGACGCCAACACCAGCGCTTCGATGATCGATATGAGAGAACCGTTATTCATAGCTTATACTTCCACCTGTTCGGTCAATTGCGTGTAGTCGATCGTGTCAGTGGCCAGCTGTGTCGCCTCGAAAAACTCCCCCCGGTACACGCGAAGCTCGGAGAACGGCATCGCCTGCATGATTCGAATGCGGCGTGTCCGCGCCAATTCGAGCAACGCGATGAAGGTCACCACCGCAATGATCCGTTTCGGCACATCGGCGAACAGTTCCTGAAACGTCGCCGACTCCCGCGCCTTCAAAAACAGCACCACCGCCTTGATGCGATCCTCGATCGATATCTCCTCAGGCACCACCTCGTGCACGATCTCCTCGCGCTGCGATGCCATTACGTCCTTGAAAGCGGCGAGCATATCGAACAGCGATGTCGCCGGACTCAGATCCACTTTCCCCTCAATCTTACCAAGCGGCGAGGGCGGCACGTAGGTTTGGTCTTCCAGAAGCGCCCGTTCGCGAAGCAGCTCACCGGCTTCTTTGTATTTCTTGTACTCGACCAGCGCCATGATCAGTTCTTCGCGCGGATCCTCTTCCTCAGGCTCGGACTCATCGCGCGGCAACAGAAGACGCGTCTTGATCCGGATTAGCGTCGCCGCCATCAGAATGAACTCGCCGGCGACCTCCAGATTCAAGGTTTGCATCAGCTCAAGGTATTTCAGGTACTGCGACGTGACCTTCGCGATCGGGATGTCGTATATGTCGACTTCCTCCTTGCGGATCAGGTACAACAGCAAATCCAGCGGGCCGGAGAATACCTCCAGATTGACCTTGTAGTCGCTCGTGAATGTCTCGACGGCAGCGTCCATCATTTCTTCTTCCGATAGTTTGTCTTCATTCGGTCACGCACCTTCTCCATAACGTTCTGCGCGCGCGTACGTGCCCGGTCGGCGCCGGTTTTCAGAACGTCCCAGACGAAATCCGGCCGCTTCAGCAGCTCCGTTCGGCGCTCGCGGATCGGCCGAAGTGCCGTATTCAAATTATACACCAGCTTCATCTTGCAGTCCACGCATCCGAGTTCGCCGGTCTTGCAGGGAGGCGCGATCAGATGCTCGGCATCCGGCGTGTAAATACGGTGAAGCAAATAAATGGGACATTTCTCGGGATGCCCCGGGTCCCCTTTGCGCACTTTCTTGGGGTCAGTGTAGAACGTCTTCAGTCGCTTCTCTGTCTGACTCTCGCTGAACTCGATCGGAATGTGGTTGTCGTACGACTTGGACATCTTCCGATTATCCGAACCGAGGATCAGCGGGATGTCAGTGAACAGTGCTTCCGGCTCTACAAACGTCTTACCGTAGATGGCATTGAACCGTTTCGCCAGATCATTGGCCAGCCAGACATGCTTCTCCTGATCTTTTCCCACGGGGACCTTGTGTGCGTTGTAAAGACAAATGTCCGCCGCCTGAAGCACCGGATACCCCAAAAAACCATAGGAATCCAGTTGGTCCTTCTTCTCCAAATAGGTCGGCAGCCGCTTGAGCGTGGGAACGGTGATCAGCATTGAGAAAATGAGATGCAGCTCGGCGTGCTCTTTGACCTCCGACTGGACAAAGATAGCGCACTTCTCCGGGTCGAGCCCCACTGCCAAAAAATCCACCGCCATCTGATAAATCTTGTCTTTCAATCCGGCTGTGCTCTCGAACTCTGAGGTCAGCGAATGCCAGTCCACAATGCACGTGTACATCCAATATTGGTCTTGCAGGCGGACCCAGTTCCGAAGCGCTCCCTCCAGATTGCCGATATGCAGCGCACCGGTCGGTTGCATGCCGGAAAGAATCGTCTCTTTCTTTGGTAGGGACGGATGACTCTCGATGCTCTGCGCTTTCTGTGTCTCGGTCATAGTACACCCTTGGCGGGACTGTCGATGGTACGCCCGGCATCCATTCAAATCAACTAAAAATCCCGGCGCTCAAAATCTCCGCAGGACGACTGGGGCAAACTGTTTGTGGTCCTACCGCTTCACCCGTTACTGTTCCGGCGGTTCTCGCTCGCCCGAGACTGAGACAGGTCATGCCATACTTTGTAGTGACAGCGATGTCGAGGGCGAGTGTGAACAGCCGGTCAAACGTCCGACTGAGGCTAATATCGATGCAACCGTTGCCGGAGCAAACCCTCCCCCGGCAATGCGGCAATACTAACGGGCTAATCCATGAAGAGGTATCGGCGCCAGCGAACGTCGGAGACGCCAATATATCGCTGAATGAAATGAATATGCGTGGGCCGAGTGGGACGGCGCACCAGCGTCAGGCCCGCTTTTTCTGGTGTCCGATCCCCTTTTCTGTTGTTACAGTCGACGCACGCACAGACTAAGTTTTCCCAACTGTCCTTGCCATGCATGGTCTTGGGCATCACGTGGTCCACGGTCATCGGTCCCCGGCTCGTGCCGCAGTATTGGCAGCGGTGACCGTCTCGCATCAGGATGTTCTTGCGCGTCAACATGATCCGTTTGAACGGCACCTTCTTGTACTGCCAGAGCCGTACAACCGACGGCAGCGGGAAACTGCGGTTGACGCTATGAATCTTGAAACCGTCAGCCGTCTCAATCATCTCGGCCTTCCCTTGAAACAACAGCAGGAAGGCGCGGCGAGCCGTACAGACGGTCAGCGGCTCGTAGTTCTGATTGAGCATCAGCACATTGCGGGTAATCAGCGAGCTACTCATACAGCATGTATAACACGGGCTCCCGTGAGCAGGTGCTATTAAAGCCGTAAGTTAGCGGTGATTGACGCCAAGTCAACAGGAATCTGCCGACAACCGCGTCCGAGTTGTTCATCTGCTTGCAGTTGAGACACTTTGAGGTGCCTCCCGATTCATCCCGATCGAGCGCGTCGTGCGATCCAATTCCAGGCGAACCGCTTTCGCCAACTGCTCGCGAGTGTACGGCTTCCGCACGAATTCGCCCGCTCCCAATTGCTGCATCTCGTCCACGCGCTCCGTAGGCGAGAACCCGCTCACGATGATCGCCTTCTGATTTGGCCGCACCTTCAGGATCTCCTGGTACGTCACCAGTCCGTCGTACTCCGACCCCATAATCATGTCCAGCACCACCAGCTCCGGCGGCTGTTCCATCACCAGGCGAACCGCCTCGCGCCCTTCGGCGGCCGCGACTGTTTGATATCCCAGACTTTTCAGCAACAGCGAGGTCATCTGACGCTGCTCGACATCGTCATCGACGATCAGGATCGTTTCCGACCCGCCGAATGCTGTGGCCTCACTGACCTTTCGGTCCTGACCATCGGCGAACAGCGGAAACAACAGCGAGAAACGGGTGCCGTCCCCCGGCGATGATACGATGTCGTAGAATCCCCGGTGGTCTTTGACGATGCCATACACCACGGCCAGCCCCAACCCCGTGCCGCTTCGCCCCATCTTCTTCTTGGAATAATACGGCTCGAATATCTTATCGATATCTTCGTGCGAGATGCCGACTCCCGTATCTTCGACCGTAAGCACGACATATTCCCCCTTCTGGATAGGGCTGTTGCCGCTCGCCAGCTTGGTCACTTTGGAACGGCGTGTCCTCAGCGTGAGCTGTCCGCCCCGCGGCATGGCGTCGAAGGCATTGACCACAAGATTCATCAGCGCAGTAGAAAGATGGCTGGCCGAGCCGTTCACCCGAAGTTTCTCGGTTGACAGATCGATCACAGGCCGCACGAGCGGGCTCCGCTCGCAGAGGTCCAGATAACTGGGCGAATTCACATACGCCTCCACCACCTCATTCAGATCGATCGGCTCCATCTCATAGCGACCACGTCGCGCCAGCGTCAGAAGGTCGTATATGATCGCCGCCGCCTGCGACGCCGCCTTCTTGACCGTCATCACCTGCCCCTTCACCGGGCTGTCGACAGGCAGCTTCTCCAGAATGAGATCCGGATACGCCACCAGCGGCCCCAGGGTGTTGTTCAGGTCATGCGCCACTCCACCGGCCAGCATCGCCAGCGATTCCATCCGTTGTGCTTTGTCCAGCTGCGTTTGGAGTTGCTCACGCTCAAGCTGTGATTTCCATCGCTCCGTCACATCCCGCGCCACTCCCACGATCCCGGCCACTTTGCCGTTGTGGAAATACGGCTGCTCGCTCACCTCCAGCCGTATCCGCTGCCCCTGTTTGTGGTATATCTCCACCATGTAGGGAGCCGAGATGGTACCGTCGCGAAGCGTCTTCTCTGTATGCTCCACCACCTTCAGGTTGATCGGGTCATCCGTGAGATAGGTGGTATAGTGCTTAAACCATTCCTCCGGAGTGAAACCGGTGACGGTCTCGACCGACGGGGACATGTAGTGGAACACGCCGTAGGTATCGTGCCGATACAGGAAATCGCGCGTATTCTCCAGAAGCAGTCGCTGCTCCTCCAGAAGGGACTCATGCGACCTGGTCAACTCGATCAACGCTTCCTCGGCTCGTGCCCGCTCCCCTATCTCCTTGATCAGATCCCGCTTCTGTGAGAAGAACTGCGACACCAGGGACGACACGCGGCCAAACTCCGACCTGTCCTTCTCCAGTCCGGCCGTCAACGCTGCATCCTCATGGGCAAGCGCGGCAGAGATCATTGCCAACGGTCGAGTCACCCACCAGTACACGCTACAGCCGAGAAGGACAAGGAAGGCAGCTGCGAACAGCACCACGGTCCACATCTGGTTCGCCATCGCGCCGTACAGCTCTTTGAGAAAGTGCGACTCTGTCTCCCCGCAGAGCCGCCCAAGCGGTGTGCCATCAGCCTGTCTCAAGCGGTACGTGTACCGAACCATGCCCATCGACGGGTCGGATTCCCACATCTCCTGGCCTTGCCCGTTCACCTCAAGATGTAGCCGGGCGTCGGCGTAATGCGTCAATGCAGCCAGATAGTCAGCGTCCCAGTATCGGGCCGCAAACAAGTATCCGTACGGGTCGGACCTCCGGACGCTGTCGGCTGTCGGTTGAATCGGCGCTCCGATCACCTCCCATACACTGGAGTCCGAGATCGCAAAATAATGGCGGAAATTGTCCCCTGTGGTTCCGGACGATACTTGCGCCGACATGATGAGCGCTTCGGGCGCTGTGCCGCTTGCGTCCTGCCGCGAACTGTAAACGAGTGATCGATCCGGCCTCAAGACCCACAACGCCGCCGCCCCGTGCGTACCGAGCGGAAGGTCAAGATGCTCTTTGGCCCATTGACGGTCTCCTGTCGCCATGAACAGGACTATGTCATCGCCCCGGGAGTATTCCTTCGCCAGCGTGGTGAGGGGCGCCGTTCTCAACTCGACCATCCGCTGCAGATTGGCCGCCATGTCGGCTTCGCGAACGGTCAGGACTTCTGCGATATCGCTCTTCTCGTCAAAATACAGATACGACAACCCGGCCAGGAAACATACCAGAAACGCCACAAACACTAAGTGAAATCTTGCCTGTACTGTTTTCATGGCGTGACTATACTCTCCCGAATCGCCGTTGTGCTCAACCGGCGTTCAGTTCCTGGTCAATGCCGTATCGCTTGATTTTGTCGAACAGCGTCGTGTAATCGATTTTCAGAATCTGCGCGCACTTCCGCTTGTTGCCTCGTACCTGCTTGAGCACACGGAGTATCGTTGCCCGCTCAGCCGCCATCTGGGCCTGTGCCCCGATCTCTTTCAGACCGGCACCCTCGCGAAGCTGCACTTCTTCGGTCCGCTGCAGACGGATCGCCAACTGGTCGGGCGTGATCTTCCGGCCTTCGCTCAGAATCACCGCTCGCTCGATCGTGTTCTCAAGTTCGCGGACGTTCCCCGGCCAATGATATTTCTCGATAAGGGTCAGCGCCTCTTTGCTCACTGTCTTCACCGGTTTTTTCATATCGCGGCAGTATTTCTCGACGAAATATTCGGTCAGCGCCGGAAGATCATCGCGGCGTTCCCGGAGCGGCGGGATTACCAGCGGAAACACTGACAACCGATAGTACAGATCCTCGCGGAACTTCTTGGCCGCGATCAATTGCGACAGGTCCATATTGGAAGCTGCGATCACCCGCACGTCCACGTCGACCGTCTTGGTCCCGCCCAGCCGCTCGAAGTTCTTCTGTTGCAAAACCCGCAGAAGTTTCGCCTGGAGCGCCAGTTCCATGTCGCCGATCTCATCAAGGAAGACTGTCCCGCCATTCGCAATCTCGAACTTCCCCATCTTGCGGGCGTATGCTCCGGTGAACGCTCCCCTCTCGGAACCGAACAACTCGTTTTCAAGCAGCTCATGGGGAATGGCGGCACAATTGATCGCTATATACGCCCCCCCTTTTCGCATAGACAATGAGTGGATCGCCCGGGCGAACAGTTCCTTGCCGGTGCCGGACTCCCCTTGCAGCAGAACGGAGGCATCGCTCTTGGCAACTTTCTGAATCATGGCCGCCAGTTCCACCATCTTCTCATTCTTGCCGATGATACTGCTCAGACCGGACGTATCCAGAAGCTCCTCGCGCAACAGAGTATTCTCTGCAACCAGTCGCCGATTTTCAAGCGCCCGATTGACCAGGACGCACAGATGTTCGGTATCGAACGGCTTGGTGAGAAAATCATACGCACCGTTTTTCATCGCCGTCACCGCGTCTTCAATCGTCCCGTACGCGGTCATGACAATCACGGCGGTCTCGCCGTCCAGATCCTTGATCTGCGACAGCACTTCCAGCCCGCCCACATCCGGCATCTTCAGATCGGTAAGTACCAGGTCGTAGGTTTTGTTGCGCACCAGATCGAGCCCCTTCTTGCCGTCCTCGGCCTCGTCTACCCGGTGTCCTTCCTCCCGAAGCGTCTCGGTGAGCATGTTCCGCATGGAGTCTTTATCATCGATGACAAGAATATTGGGCATGTGTACACCTCGATAATCCCGGTCCGGACCGGTATATTTCTCGACCCACCTTCCAGCTGGACCAACCCGCTGCCCGTCCTTGTATCCCGTCAGGTCGTTGACCCGACAAACGAGCGGTCCACGTCAACATCCCATATATCGGATTCTCCCCCCACCCATTGACCTCAAACGCTGCTGAATTTTAGAACAGGCTCGGCCGGTTCGACCGCAAATACTCACGGGACTCTGCCTTGCCGAGCTCTTCCCGTTCCGCCAGGTCCTGATCCCCTGAGGCATTCAGCCGAAGGGGATTGTGACCTGGCGGTTCTCGTGCCACCGTATCGGATTTTGTGGTGTCGGGCGTCCCCGCCCGACACCCGCTTCGACCCGAACGAACCGTCAGGCCGGGACGCCTGACGGCACACTGAAATCATCTTCCCCTCTCCCCCCGGGGAGAGGGTTAGGGTGAGGGGCTTGCAGGCAGCCCGCTCCGGGCTGGACCCCAGCTTTCGCTGGGGTGACAAAAAGGAGGCTGGGGCGACAAGGAGGAGCCTGGGGGATAAGCGTGGGGAGTGAATGGCGGCATCCCCCGTTCCGCTGGGTCTTGATCCCCTGAGGCGTTCAGCCGAAGGGGATTGTGACCTGACGGCAACCAGTGACTCGATCCACTAATCGCGGCTCACGTACGCCGTACGCACGCTTCCGCAACTCTCGGCTTTGAGAAAATATCTCCCTCTCGGAAACTGAATAAGGTCAACCCGGCTGAAATCCAGCGTCAGCTTGTAGTAGCCGGGCGAAAGGTCTTTCACCAGCAGTGGTCGAAGTAACCGTTGGCGACCATCGAACAGATTCACTGCGGTCGGGCAACCCGAACGGACCACCTGAAACACTATCGATGGTGACTGCCGCGCTTCTCGTATAGGTCTGGTCAGCAGAAACGAATCGACCCGTTGCGAGCGAATAAGTGTGTAGAGGCTGTCCGTCGCCACGATCTGCGGGTCCACCCAGGTCGTTTCCCAGGTCCCTTGTCCTTCTGCTCGCTCTTCTCCCGGTCCCCCCCGCCCGCGACCGCATCCTCCTAAGAAAACGAGGAGCAATAGAATTCCAGAGACGATGTAAGCAAACAGTCTCATAAGCCGAACATTATACACGCAACGAAAGTCGTCAAGAGTTGCGTCGGTGAATATCTTGTCCACGGTTTCGGCGGGTCCTGCTTGCCCGGGACCATGCGGCGCTCCATCTTCTTGCTCATCATTAAGTGTTGAGGGCGAGTGTGACCCGCCGATTCAGGAGTTCGTGTCAAAGCAGGCATGCCCAAGAGCCACGAATCGAAGTCACGGAAACTCCTACGGCTTGCAATTCCGGCACGGTGACAACCCCTCCGCCAGCCCTTCCTCACGACTCGCAAACGTCCGGTAATGCCCCTCTCTCAGCTTGCGAATATCGGCGCATCCGGGTCGATGTAGTCGGAACGACCCTTCGGTCGCCAGATACTCCTTCTCCCGCTCACGCCGCACCGACCAGAGCCCTACCTTCCGCTCTATGGCACGCCGTTGTGCAGCCAGTAGTTGACGGTATTCATCGCGCTGCAAGTTGTCATCCTTGAACAAGTACACATACGCCAGCCCACTGTCCACCAGCATGCGATTGACGAACAGGGTGTCATCAACAAACGCAAACCCGAGCATCCGGCCGTACCTATCGCGCCGCTGCCGGTCATACTCTATACGCAACGGCCGCTCCCGGGTCAGACGTGCCAGGAGCCCCAACGCCTCATCATGGAACGGCTCCCTTTTCTCCGGCGTGTCGATAGCCAGAAGCCGGAGCCTGTCGCCACCGGTCAATTCTACGGTGTCGCCGTCGATCACCTTGCGGACCGTGAACCGGTCGGCCGGCTTTCGCTCATGCCCGACCTTCTCGACCAGCCGGTACGACACGATCAGCACGGCGATCACCAGGACCACCAGCGTGGTCAGCCAGCGTCTCGATTTGCGTCGTCTACGCGCGGCTGCCATTGCGCCTCACGTCGGACCAGCCGAGGCCCGTCGGCAACACGTCGTACAGCACTTCCACCCGGTCTTTTATTTCCGGGATATGCGTAATCAGGAGTATTTGCGGAAAGCGATTCTTCAACCCGGACAGCCCCTTCAGGATCAACTCCCGGCGGATATCATCTTGCGAAGCAAACACCTCATCGAGGATCACAAACGAGCTGCTCAACCCGGCCGCTTCGGTCAGCGACAGCGAGATCGCCAGCCGAAGACACAGGTTCGCCAGATCCTTTTCGCCGCCGGAGAACCGGTCGATGCCGAAAAACTGACCAGTGTCCAGGATCCGAATGTTGTACTCCTCGTCAAGCTCTATCAGATTATATCGACCGTCGGTCATCTCATCGATAAGCTGACCGGCAATCTCTCCCAGCCTTGGCCGAATCCGTGCGATAAGAAGCTCCCGAAATTCCGTCAACAGCCCCCCCAATTTGACACCGTAATAAAGACCGTCGCGGCACGCCTCCAGTTCCTTTTGAGCTGCCTCCAGGCGCACCAATTCCTCTTCCTTGTCCGCAAGTTCTTGCCGCGCCAGTTCGAGATCTCGGCTCACTGCGATCTGCCCGGCCCGGGCATTCTCAAGCTTCTTCTGCGCATCTTCAAGCTGCCGAGCAGCAAGCGCAAATGCCGTCTCATCAAAGCCAACTTTGGTCAGGTCTTCCTGCTGCCGTTTCAGATCAGCATCCGCGACACGGAGTTTCTCCGCCACCTCTACGATGTCCGCCTCCACTTTCCCGAGGTGCGAAACAAACCCCGCCAGCCGGTCGTGCTCTTGCCGCGCGGATTCGAGCTGTTTCAGCCGAGCCTCGACCGTCGCGAATTGCCGCGCGTCGAACGTCACCTCGCCAATCTCAAGCAGTCGCCGCTGGAGTCGTTCCAACTCGTCGATGAGTTGTCTCAATCGCTCCGCCAGTGTCGATTCCTCCGCCCACAAACTTGTCAGCTTGACTTCTATTTCGAACCTTCGCTTGCTCTGCCGCTCCCAGTCCTCGACCTGCCCCTTCAGGACCTTGCCGCTCCCTTTGAGTGTCTCCAACTCCGCGCGCATAGTCCTCTCAGCCTTGAGCGTCTCCGCAAGCTCCGCCTCGAGATGCGCCTTGATCATCGGCAGGTCGTTGCCGTACGGACGGCGGCACCGGTCGCAGACCGTGTCCGGCCCGATTCGGTCTATCGAGACCACCTGCTTTTTGAGTTTCCCGATCTCGGCAGCATGCGCTTCCACGCGCCCGTTTAGTTTGGCGAACTGCTCCCGCGCTTGCTCCAACTGTTGCTTCCCCTCCGCCAGTTTCTTGTCGAGTTCGGGTACTAACCCCTGCCGCTCCTGATCGAGCCTGGATATTTCCGTCTGCAAGGTTTGCAGCTTGCCCACAACTAATTGCCGGTCCTGCTCAGATCGAACATGTTGCGTGGCCAGTTCTGTCTTGAGAGCAGCCCGGGCTTTCGCCTGTTTCAGATTCTCAAGTTCTACCGTAACGATTGGGAGCTGCGCCAGTGACGGTGCCAGTGTCTCAAGCGCGCTCCGGCTCTCGATCATCTGTTGCTTCTGGCTTGTCAACCCCTGATACTGCTCGGACAAATGCTCCCGTCCCTTGCGTGCTCCGTCGATGGCCGCTGTCAGTCGGGAGCATTCTGCTTTCTTCGCCTCATGCTCCCGGAAGCACGTTGTCAGCGTGGTAGTTGCGGCCTCCGCTTGCGCCTGCTCCTGCGTGCGCGCCAATACCAGCTCGTACAGCTTAACGGATTGCTCTTTGAGGAACGCCACTCTCGCCGCCACTGTCTCCTGCGACGGCAACAGCCGCTCCAGCGATTCCTTTCGCCCCTCCGTGACCTTCATCTCTTCTTTGAGTCGCTGAATCCCCTTGTCCAGTCGCTCGATACCAAGCATCCCGGCCAAGTGGTCCCGCCGTTTCGACGGCTGCAGATCCGAGAGCGCGTTTAACTCCTGTTGGCGCGCCAAAAATGACGTCAGAAACCCCCGCCAGTCCAGCCCCAAAAGCTGCCCTACATACCCCTTAGTTTCAAGACTCCCCACCGATTCTGGCTTCCCATCTCGGAGCAGCTCCACTTCAGACCGCTCCGTCTTGCCGATCAATCGCCGTACCACCGTGTACGTCTGGTCGTGGAGCACAAACGTCAGCCGCACCTCGGCATTCTCGGCGGGAGCAGCATAGGTCGCCTTGATCTCGTCCTTGCCGGAGCGGGCCACCTGGTTGCCATAGAGCGCCCAGGAGATCGCTTCTATAATGGAGGATTTCCCCGCCCCGTTGGGGCCGATTATCCCGATCACCGCATCCGGAAACTCGAAATGCGCCTCTTTGATGACCCGGAAATTCGTGATGTCCAGTGAAACCAGCCGCATGGTGCCACAACTACCGGAGTTGTGGTCAGCCTGTCAAGCCGGAACCCGGGCAAGGGGCCAGATGTGACGTACGAAGCCGAATACCGTGAACGGCACACGTCCTCGTGTGCCGACAGGCTTGTAGGTCAAGGCCGGGTGCCGGGTGCCCCACCCGCTTGCGGGTGGGTTCCTCGTGCAGACCCGGAGGTCTGCCGTTCACGTGCCGGGGGTGGTGTGGGGCGTCCCCGCCCGACACTTTTCGCGAGCTCGTGTAGGTCAAGACCCCACCAGAGGCCAAACAGGGGTAGGGGTCTTGACATCAACCGCCACCGATGCTCCCCCGAATCGTCAAAACCCCTCTCCAAAAATCCTCCGTTG